>CAWIUZ010000336.1:0-8951 GCA_963838915.1 uncultured Acidobacteriota bacterium | reverse complement strand
GGACGAATCCACGGGTAACGAGTGGAAGGACGCAGCTTCCAAGTTGCGCATGGGAGAGGAGTTGAAGCGGTGCCTCACCTTCATGGCGGACCGCTGATGAGGAAAACTGCATGGATTTAGCCAATCTGCTGGAGACGTTTCGCAATGCCCGCGTCGTCGACCTCAGCCAAACCCTCGAAGAGCACATGCCGCACTTCCCCACGCATTCCATGTTTTTTCACAACCTCTGGGGCTCTTACTGGCATGGCGGGCGCTCGCTGAGTTATCAACTGGTGATGCATGAGCACAACGGTACGCATGTGGATGCGCCGGCGCACTTCATCAGCGATGCCAAGCCACACGCACACGTCACCATCGACCAGATTCCCGTGGCCCGCTTGATCGGGCGGGGCATTCACATTGATTGCCGCTCCTCGAAGGAGTCCGATTACGTCTCGCGTCGCCAGATCGAAGACTGGGAATCCCGGCACGGCGCGATCGCGCAGGGCGACATCGTGCTCTTCGATTTTGGCTGGTCGGCGCGCTGGGCACTTCGTCCGCAGGATCAGCGCTACGTTGAGAACTGGCCGGGCGTCGGAATGGAAGCCGCGGAATACCTTATCTCCAAAGCCGTGACGGCCCTCGGCGTCGATACGCTCTCTCCTGACCCGCCGGAGGCGTTGCGCACCAAACCCATCCACCCCGTGGTGCTCGAGAAAAACCTGCTGATTATTGAGAACCTTACCAATTTGGGAGAACTGCCCGATTTCTTCCTCTTCCTGGCTTTTCCACTAAAGATCCGCGCGGGCTCAGGCTCTCCTATTCGAGCCGTGGCCCTCTGCTAGGCAGCGGCTGCGCACCTGTCTCAAACGCAATCAGGCTCACTACCCCTTGCCCCTCCTCGGTGAGGAGGGGAATTAGGCTCCCCTCCTTGCTAAGGAAGGGCGGGGGTGGTTGCATCTTGGTTAGCTGGGACGTTGCGCGTGCGGGCGGAGGAAGAGGATCAGGACTGAACCCGAGAAATAAGCCGCGCTGAGCATGGCGAAGGCGTATCTAAAATTCCCAGTATGTTGGTTGATATACCCGACGGCCAAGGGGCCGAAGTACCCGCCGAGGTTTCCGAGCGCATTCACTATGCCCATGGCGGAGCCCGAAGCGGTCCGGGGCAGCGTCTCGGTCGGAATCGCCCAAAAAGGTCCCAGCGCACCGTAGGACCCCGCGCCAACCAGAGAGATAGCGAGGAAAGAGAGGGCAGGCGAATAGCGGCTCAATAGAACGCTCACCAGCATGAAAAAGCCGCCCCATGCTATTGCCAGAGCCACGTGCCGGCGCCTCTCCCCTGTCTTATCCGAATGGCGGGATATAACGATCATCCCGACCGCGGTCATCAGATAAGGGAGCGTGAAAAGAAATCCCACCTCGGCGCTGCTGAGTTTTTTTGCTGTTTGCATGGCGCTCGGCAGCCAGAATAGATAGCCGTAGTTGCCGCAGTTCTGCAAGAAATAGTACGCCACCATCAGCAGAAGGGCGGGGCGGAGAAGAGAGCGATGAATGGGTTCGGGAGTGACAGGCTCGAGTTCCGAGGCCTCGCGTTCCAGCGTGGTTTCGAGGTAATGAAGTTCTTGGCCGGAAATCCACCGGGCCTCGCGTGGATGATCGTCAATAAAGAACCACCAGATCACCAGCCACAACAATGGGAAGACGCCTTCCGAAATGAGGAGCACGCGCCAGTCCCAGCGTTGAAGTATCCACCCGGAAAGCGGCGAAGAAGCGACCACGGCTACAGGAAGGCAGAGCATCCAATAAGCATTGGCGCGAGCCCTTTCGGCGCGCGGAAACCAATGCGCAAGCAGGATCAGGGTAGCTGGCCAAACGCCGCCCTCGGCCACTCCCAGAAGAAACCGCATTGCCCAGAACTCGCGCCAGGTGTGCACCAACCCGCAACCTACGGAGCACGCACCCCAGAGGACCAGCAGGATGGTCACGAAGCGCTTGGCGCTCCAGCGCTGCGCCAGGTATCCGCCCGGGATCTGCAAGAGCAGATCAGCCCCAGAAAAAAACGCCCGCTGACGCTCCCGCTTCGGGCGGCGACATGTGAAGAGCTTTGCTCATCGAAGGCAACGCCAGTGAAATATTCGTGCGGTCGATGAACGCGATCGTGTACATCGCGAAGGCAACGGGGATGATGTGCAGCCAGCGCTGTTGGGGCATGGGAATCAGACCCTGAACGAGTTGCAGCATAACAGCAGTAACACCGGCTTTGCAACGCCTGTTTGTGGCGCAGGCGCATAGGATATAATTACAATGAGACAGGAGAAGGGCATGGCGGAACAGCAGCTTCTAAGCCGAGTGGTGAGGGATCCCGATGTCTGCGGGGGACAACCCTGTATTCGCGGGACCCGAATTAACATCGCCATCATCCTTGACGGGCTCGCTGAGGGTCTAACTCCCGAGGAGATTATCGATCACTACCCACAGTTGAGCAGGGATGATATCCGGGGAGCGCTGGCCTATGCAGCGGAGCTTTCGCGCGAGAACCGGTGGAAGGTGCCAGCCACTCCATGAGGAAATCCGCATCATCTCCGCGAGAAAAGCGGATCCCAGCGAGCGTGCTCTTCACGACCCCTTGAGTAAGCGTGAGCGCGCAGAACTCGAAAGATTGGCTGCAATACCGGATTCTGCCATCGATTATTCCGACGCTCCGGCAGAGAAGCCCACGCTCCGCGAGTTGCGCGCCGTTCGTCGCGGCGAAGCCGCATATCGCCGGGGCGATTACATTACCCTCGAAGAATATTTCCGCGAGTTGGATCGTCGTTCTCGCAGGGCCCGCAAGAAAGGCGCTTAAGCGCATCCCGGCACCCGACCTGAACACCATTCAGGTATGAATCTAAGTACCTGATTTTCAAAAATCTTGTGCCGGAGGGCGCATGTCACCGATGCTTGAGGCTTATTGGCATAAGAGGTTTGCTTCTAAGAACACAAGAGGAGAATGGTCTTCTTTAACCCGTGAAGATGTTCAAGCATTTAAGCGCCGGAAATTCATGTAATGTAAAGGTGCCCTTAGTTGAATCGATGGGTTAGGTCCTATTTAAGAAATAACCTAGACGCTTGGGTTTTGTGATACAATGCCAAAGGTAGATGAAATAGACGGATTGAGGGTTGTGATTTACCCGAACGATCATCGGCCAGCTCATGTGCATGTCATCGGTGATCGCGAGGCCGTTTTTAAATTGAATTGCCCAAGTGGGCCACCGGAGTTGCGAGAGAATTATGGTTTTTCGTCGGGTGATGTAACGAAGATTAAAGCGGCTCTAATGCTGAAGATGCCACATCTATGTGCGGAATGGAGCAGAATACATGGCGACCCATAAAGATGAATTCGAGACAGCTAATCAACGCGCTTCTTCTCTTTTGGCAAGAACACCAAAAGCTATTGCTGCTCGCTATGACCGCCGAGATGGTCGCATTGTGATTGATCTTAGTAGTGGTATTTCCATTGCCTTCAAACCACATGACGCGCAAGGGCTGGAACATGCAAATGCAAGCCAGCTTGCTGAAATTCAGATTTCACCGTCCGGGTTAGGGTTGAGTTTTCCGGCGCTTGATGCCGACCTTTATTTGCCCTCCCTCTTGGAGGGATTTCTAGGTTCAAAACGCTGGATGGCAGCACAATTGGGTAAGGTTGGAGGACAGACGCGCTCTAAGGCAAAAGCTGCTGCCGCACGTTCTAACGGCAAGCTTGGTGGTCGTCCTAGGAAAACTTCTATCGCTCGCGTTGCCTAGTTCTGCTTTCGCGTCCTCACAACACTACCCGATCAAAGAGCGGGGTCTTGGTGAGGAATGAGAGACTACCACATCAACATTTTCTGTAGCCAGGAAGACAGTGGTTACATCGCGGACATCCCCGACCTTCCGCATTGCTCCGCTTTCGGCGCGGATCCTGAACAGGCTCTCGCCGAAGTGCTCAAGGCCAAAGCAGCTTGGCTGGAGGCTGCCAAGGCTGAAGGAAAGCCGATTCCCCCGCCCTCCTTTAAGCCCGTGATTTATCAGTTATCCGAGGCTCGCACGTGACTCCAGCGCTCTCGTGAACCTTGGCAGCGGTTTCAGACTCAGCCTCGTCAAATAATACGCAGGAAATTCAGGCCGGATTCGAGGGCCAGCATGGGGCTGTTGGTGAAGGCGCTGACTTCATAGGGGCAGCCGATCTTGCAGCCGTTGCAGAAATCCCACAGCGTGGTTTCCTGTGCGATGATTTGCTTCGCGGCGTCGGAAGCGAAGATTTCCTTGAGAGGCGCTTGCGACATGTGGAGTGTCTTGAAAGCGCACGGAAGGTGGATGGAACCGTCGGGCTTCATCGAGATCAGCTTGGAAGGATGCCGGCAGGGGAAGCGAGGGCCGAAGCCACCAGCGCGGTAAAAGGCATAGTAATGGGAGTAGAACCGTACGTTCTTGGGATAGGCGGCGCGTAACTCCCGCAGAAACATTTCGACCTTATCGATTTCCGGCCCGTGCAATTCCGCGTCTGGAAGCAGTTCGCCGTCACGCATGACGTTGTGAACGGCCTCCGGGTGTAACACCAGGTTGTGCTGTTTACAAAACTCCGCCAGCTCAGGCAGGTCTTCGAGATTCTCGAGGTTGACAGTGGCATTAATCTGCGTGGTGAAGGGCTTTCGTTTGGTCAACACGAATTCCAGGTTGGCGATGAGCTTGGGAAGCGCGTCGATTCCACGGCGCTTGGCAAAGCGCTGCACGTTCAGCGAGTCGATGGAGACTTCCAGCATGCCGAGCCGCGCCACGCCGTCCGCGTACTTGCGGATGAGCAGGCCGTTGGTGGGCATGGAGGTCCACATGCCCTTGTCCTCGGCGTAGGCGATGTAATCGCAGGTATGGGGATTCAGCAGCGGCTCGCCGCCCGAGAAGCTGAGCGCGAAGATGCCCATATCGCAAAACTCGTCAATGCGCTTGAAAATGCGCTCGCGCACCGCCCGGCTTTGCAAATCGTTGAACTTGCCCTCTTCGCCGAAAATGCAATACTCGCAAAACATGTTGCACATCAGCGTGGTTTCAAACATCACCATGTAAGGGAGTTTGAAACCCGAAGCAAGATGCTTTAAGCCGCATTTGGCGATGTAGGAATACTTCACTGAACAGACCTCACGCTGGCGCAACCGCAACCTGCTTGTAGGGGGACGGCTTGCCGTCCCCTAAAGAACAGCGTAGGGCAAGCCCTACCCCTACACCTTTTCACAGAGGCGAGGGATCTCGCTCTGACTCAGTCTCCCTCACCTTCTCCGGATCAGAGCGCAGGGCGAGATTCCTCGCTTCGGTCGGAATGACACCTGCTGCGGTAGCCCCTCATCCAGGATACCTGAATCCAGTCCGCTTGTCCTGCGGATAAGTTTGAGCCCTGCGCAAGAGACCCCTCACCCGGCCCGCGACGGCTGATGAAGGCACCGTCGCGGGCCACCCTCTCCTCAAAGGAGAGGGCTACTGTTGTACATCAGTCCCTAGCCCCCAGCCCCTAACCCCTGATCTTGTACTCTTCCAATTTCCGGTACAGGGTTTTCCGACTCATGCCGAGGATGGAAGCGGTTCTGACCTTGTTGCCGCCGGTCACCATCATGATATGGGCTAGATAGCGTTTTTCCATCTCCTCGAGCGTCGGTAAATCGGCATAGAAGTCAACCAGGCGGTTGTCTTCGCGCGGCTTTCCGACCAGCTTGGGAGGCAGGTTTTCCGGTGCGATGAAACCGGTACGACTCAGCGCCGCCGCCGATTCGAGGGCGTTCTCGAGCTCGCGGACGTTCCCCGGCCATTCGTAGCTCATCAAAGCGGAAAGCGCGTAGGGTGAGATCGAGAATTCCTTTCCGCGCTCGGCTGCGAACCGCTTGAGAAAATGTTCCACCAGTAAGGGGACGTCCTCCACGCGCTCACGCAGCGGCGGCAGGTCAATTTCAATCACCCGCAGTCTGTAATAAAGGTCCTGGCGGAACTTGCCCTCATCGACCAGCGTTGCCAAGTTGCGGTTACTGGCGGCGATGATGCGCACGTCCACCTTCACCACCTGGTTGCTTCCGATCCGCCGCACTTCCTGTTCCTCCACGGTGCGAAGGACATTAACCTGGAGGGCCGGGCTCATTTCGCTGACTTCATCCAGGAAAACCGTACCGCCGCTGGCCTCTTCGAAAATGCCACGCTTGTTTTCGACGGCCCCCGTAAACGACCCGCGCACGTGCCCGAAGAGCTCGGTCTCGAGCAGCGACTCCGCCAGCCCGCCGCAGTTGACTGCATAGAACCGTTCCGCAGCTCTGGGGCCGTTATAATGAATGGCTCGCGCCACTAGTTCTTTTCCCGTCCCACTCTCACCGCAAATCAGCACCGTGGAACGCGAGTCCGCCACGACGGCGATCTTCTTGTAGATTTCGAGCATTTTGGGGCTTCGGCCCACCAGGCTGGAAAGTTGCGCCTGGCTGCCAAGCTGACGCTTCAGGCTGCGGTTCTCGCGCACGAGTTTCCGATTGCCCAATGCGCGTTCGACTTGCAGCAAGACTTCATCAATCTTGAACGGCTTCGAAATGTAGTCGAAGGCCCCTGCTTTGACTGCTTCGATAGCCGTTTCCATGCTTCCGAAAGCGGTGATGAGAATGACTTCCGACTCCGGTTGAAGGGTCTTGTAGGTTCGCAAAACGTCGAGTCCGTCGAGATTAGCTCCCAGCCTCATATCGCTGATGATGACGTCGAAGAGTTCCTGCTTTCCAACCGCGAGGGCCTCTTCGCCGCTTGAAGAAGTGACAACGCGATAGCCCTCTTCGCCCAGAATCTCCCGCAGCAATTCCAGTGTCTCGGCGTCATCATCGACTACCAGGATGTGAGCGCTCGCCGGTCTGGCAGCTTCGCCGGTTCGTTCAATCTTTGTCGTCTCCAAGTCCTTCACCTCTAACTTCACGATCAGGCCCGCGACCCCCTCACCCGGCCCCGTCGGATGACGGGCTGACGAAACCGCCGGCTGCGGGCCACCCTCTCTCCCAAGGGGGCGAGGGCATCAATATCGATGAGGAGGCTTTCGACTTTTAACCTTTAGCCTTCACCCTTTGCCCTTCAGCCTTTGCCGCCCTCCGCCCCGGTTGCAACTTCCACCGTCTCGGTCTTTTCGCGTTCATCGACAGGCAAGATCAAAGTGAAGGTTGTTCCCTTTCCAGGCGTACTTTCCACGCTGATCGTGCCGCCGTGCTGGCGAACGATCTGGTCGCAAATCGCCAGCCCCAAACCGGTGCCTGTCCCCAACCTTTTGGTCGTGAACATCGGGTCGAACGCATGGGCCACAGTTTCCGGCGACATGCCGGAGCCATTGTCCGTCACTCGAATCGCAACTTGCGGCGCCGCGCCTTCCACCCGCCGTGTTTCGATGCGCAGGTCACCCCCGCGCGGCATGGCATCCATGCTGTTGTTGATGAGGTTTAAAAGGACCTGCTGCAAATAGCCGCCGTCCCCGTAAACCTTCGGACAGTCTTTTGCCAGATCCAGTTTCACGCGAATCTTTCTCAGTTGCAGGACGGGGGAGGAGAGCAGGACAGCCTCTTCGATGAGGCGGCGCAGGTCCACCATCTCGACTTTCAGTTCAAACTTGCGGCTCCACGAGAGCAGTTGATTAACGGTGCGCACAATATTATCAATCTGTCTTTCGATGATTTGAAGCCGGCGTCGAGTGGATTCGTCGGCATCCTTGCGCCGCGCCAGCAACTGCACGTGTCCGGATATGGAATTGAGCGGAGTCCCGATTTCGTGAGCCAGGCTGGCGGCAAGCTGGCCGGCAATCGCCAACCGTTCCGAACGCGCCAGATTCTTCTGCGTCTCGAAGAGCTCCTCGTTGATGCGCCGCAGCTCTTCATTGGCCTCCGCCAACCCTGCGGTCGACTCCTGTACCTTGCGCTCCAACTCGGTATTGAAATTCTCGATCCGCCGCAGCATGCGGTTCAGGTGGGCCGCGAGCATGCCGATCTCGTCAGTGCTTCGCAGGCTGGCGCGCACGTGGAGTTGTCCCTTTTCCGCGCCCTCCATCACGCGAATCATGTCTTTCACCGGCGCCCTGACCGCCCGCAAAAAGAAAATATGAACGGCTAGGATGACCACCACGAGGCTCGCCAGCATCAGCAGCAGGTTGCGCATGACCAACTCGCGGGTCACAATGCTGGTTTGCGATTTAGAGACCTTCAGGTTCAAGCACCCCACGGACTGCCCTTGCGAGCGGATCGTCACCCCGATAATCCAGTACCGTCCTTGGTCGGTCTCAATCGTGAGGGACTCATCGTCGGGGCGCTCGAATTCGTCGTAATGATCGATGCCGGGGATATTGTCTAACTCCAGGTGCTCCGCCTGCGGTGCGGTGGTGGCCTCGAGTTGGTGCGTCGGCCCATGCCGGTAAACGTCCACCTGCCGCACCCCCGGCAAATCATGCTGTATTTGCTTCAACACTTGTTGGAGTTTGGCAGTATCCTGGAGGGCGTCTTCATTGACCAACTGGTGGGCTGTGGATCTAGCCTGGGTGCAGGCCTTGCTGTAAATCTCCTCCTCGACTAATTGCCGGGTCAGGAGCATGGCGATGGAGGTCGAAACGCCCACTACGGAGACAACCGCAAGGGCGAATATAATGATAATCTTGGATTGGAGGACGAAACGCGATTGAGTCATCGATACTCCGCCACGCTGTGATTCTAACACACCGCATGTGGCAAAAAGAAACACTCGTCGAATGCCGTTAAGTACTTAAATGCATTGGGCTTATGGGCTGAACTCGCATGGCCGAGCGGCGCTTGGCCCCTTGAAGGCTGCGGAAAAACCCTCCCGCCCTGTCATTCTGAGCGACGCGAAGAATCCCGGCAGTGGTTGTTTCAAGGAACTGCAGGGATCCTTCCTTCCTTCGTTGCACTCAGGATGGCCTTTGGCTCTTCAGGATGACAGCCGGGAGGGTTCTT
>CAWIUZ010000335.1:0-15304 GCA_963838915.1 uncultured Acidobacteriota bacterium | reverse complement strand
AGGGCGAGTCGCGTTCGATCCTGCTTAGCACTGGAGGCGTTGATTGGAGAACCGTGAGATAGCAGCCATCTTCGAAGAAATCTCGAATTTGATGAAAATCAACCAGGACGATCCCAAATGGTCCTTCAAGGCTGCGGCTTATGATCGCGCCAGACGCTCGATCGAGGGCTTTCCCGAGCGAGTTGAGGATATCGCTCGTGACCCCCAGCGAAAACTGACGGACATTCCTGGAATCGGCGAAGACCTGGCAAAGAAGATCACCGAACTGGTTGAAACTGGAAAGTGCAAGTTCCACCAGGAGCAGCTGGCAAAAGTCTCGCCAAGCCTGCTGGAACTTTTGCAACTGCAAACTATCGGGCCGCAGAAAGTGCGCTTGTTTTACAAAGAAGCGGGTATCAAGAGCATTGAAGACTTGGAAGCTGCTGCTAAAGCTGGCCGGCTGCGGACGCTTCCCGGCATGAGCGTCAAGTCCGAGGAGAACATCCTGAAAGCCCTCGAGGTTTACCACCGAGCCGCCGGACGGTTTCGCATGGACACGGTTTATGAAGCCGCGCAACAACTCACCAGTTACCTCAAAGAGTTTGGCGGCGTGGAGGAAGTGACGCCCGCCGGCTCGCTTCGACGCGGGCGTGAAACTGTGGGTGACCTGGACCTGCTGGTGACAGGGCAGGACGGCGCCGGCATCGCAGACCACTTTGCTAAGTATCCCGGCATCGCCCAGTTGCTGGCCAAAGGCGAAGACAAGGTAAGCGTTAAGCTCCAGAATGACCTCCAAGTGGACGTTCGAATGCTCGAGCGCGACGCCTACGGGGCCGCCTTGATGTACTTTACCGGCTCCAAGGAACACAACGTAGCCCTGCGCGAGCGTGCCAAAAAACGAAGCTGGAAGCTGAGCGAATACGGCCTTTTCCAAGGCGAAACAGCTCTGGCCCGCGGGACTGAGGAAGAGATCTATGCCAAGCTTGATCTGCCCTGGATCCCTCCCGAACTGCGTGAAAACCTGGGCGAGATCGAAGCAGCGGAAAACGGCGAGCTTCCGAAGCTAGTGGAACTGGGAGACATCAAGGGTGATTTGCAGATGCACACCACTGCATCGGATGGCCGGGCCAGTGTCGAGGAGATGGCGCAGGCCGCCAAACAGCTCGGTTATGAATATATCCTCATCACCGATCATTCGAAGGCCGTGACTATTGCCAACGGGCTCGACGAAAAACGCGCCGTGGAGAACATCCAACGCATCAAAGCTGCCCGCAAGAACGTCAGCGGAATCAAAATCTGGGCAGGAGCCGAAGTCGACATCATGGGCGATGGCACTCTCGATTACCCGGACGAAATTCTAAAACAGTTCGACATCGTGCTCGTGAGCGTGCATTCCCGCATGAATATGCCCGCCCCGGAAATGACCGCCCGCCTGCTAAAAGCTCTTGCTAATCCCTACGTCAGGATTCTCGGACACCCCACGGGCCGCCAGATTCTGAAGCGCGACCCATTTTCATATGACCTCGAGAAGGTTTTCGCGGCCGCCAAGGAGTATGGTGTCATTCTGGAATTGAACGGTAACCCTGAACGACTCGACCTCTCCGACCGCCACGTGAAACTGGCGCGAGATCGGGGAATGAAAGTCATCATCTCCACCGACGCGCACAGCCCCGAACACTTCAAACTGATGCGCTACGGAGTAGTGACAGCGCGGCGAGGTTGGTCGAGAAAAGAAGACGTGCTGAATACGCTGCCGCCGGAGAAGTTGCTGGCGAGCCTAAGGCCGATAAAGCAGTGACGAGTGACGAGCAAGAAAGCAGAAATCAGAAATTAGAAAGCAGAAGGGAGGAGTCAGCAGTCACGTGTCAGGGGCCAGAAGTTGGGCGCTTTCTTTGGTGAAACTCCAAGCGACCCTGTCATTCCGAGCGCAGCGAGGAATCTCGCTCTGGGTTTTCGTGCAGGATCAAGCCCGAGGCAGAGCGAGATTCCTCGCTGCGCCCGGGATGACAGGGTACTTTAGGTGTCCAGGAACGAAACTCGCTGGCTCCTGACTTCTGACTCCTCAATCCTGAATCCTGACTTATGAACTCATTCCTTCCTGCCGCAGTGATTTTTGACATGGACGGCGTGCTTGTTGACACCAACTCGTTTCACGTCCAGAAGTGGGAAGCGCTGTTGACGGAATACGGCATCGCGTTTGACCGGGAGGCACTTCCCAAGCAAGTGACCGGACCCGGCAATGATGCTATCCTCCGTCATTTCTTTGGCGAACGGCTCAGCGCGGAAGACCGGCTACGGCTCAGCGAAGAACTCGAGGCGAGGTTTCGGGCCGCTTTTGCTCCGCACGCCAAGCCTTTTGCGGGAGTTGAGAGACTGATCGCAGAGTGTCATGAAAACGGCGTGCGGGTGGCGGTGGCCTCCGCGGGCATGAGCAAGAACGTGTTCTTCCTCCTCGATGCCCTCAAGCTACGGCAGCGTTTCCACGCCGTCCTGACAGAGGACGAAATCACCCACAACAAGCCGCATCCCGAAATATACGACAAGGCCGCTCAGAAGCTCGGCAGTCCGCCGGCCGCGTGTGTCGCCATTGAGGATTCATTCACAGGCATTGAAGCCGCCAAGGGCGCAGGCATGAAATGCGTTGCGGTCGCTTCCACGTTTCCCGCCGCCGAATTGCGTGCTCGCACACAGGCCGACCTCATCGTCCAAAGTCTCGAAGCACTCAAGTTGGAGGATTTGCGGGGACTGTACTAAAAGCAGTTCCAGAACCTTCTGTGCCCGATTGCAAGGGGATACCTGGGAAGCCGTGCTTCCCGGAGGGGAGCAAATTGAGTGGCCGGGGGTGAAACCCCCCGGACCCGACCCCCCGCCCCGCCTTCGGCACCCCTCTCCCCGCAGGCGGGGAGAGGGGAAAGGGGGTGAGGGGACAACGTTTCCGGGGATGTTGCCCCCGGCTACTCATGTCCAGCCCCTGCGGGGCTGAGACCTGTGATGCACTGCTCTAATTCGGTTCTGTATAAACGGCCTCGGCAACGCTGTCCGGAGGGTCGTCGAGCGATCGGCCGCTTGACCAGGCTGCTTTCTCCCACTGGCTGCCGTTCCTCCGGATCACGTCGGTCCAGCCGTCTTCCCATTTGCATTGAGCCGCCCCGTTGACGACTTTCCAAGTTCCGTTATGAGAACCCATGGTTTTCTCGGCAACCCCATCCCGTTTCAGCGTGATAAGGAAAGTTCCGGAGTTGTCGCCGCCGACACCGACTTTCCAAACGCCCAGAAAATGGGCGCGGCTCACTGACGATGGAGTGGTCGTTGTGGGGGTGCTGAATTCGATTCGCGCGATGTCGGCCAAACGGAAGGTTTGTCGGTGGCCGTCTTTGAAGATGATCACCACAGAGCGGTCGTCATCACCAGAAGCTGGTTTGGGCAGCGGCGAGGCCGTAGCTCCGATCACCGCCAGAACCCCCGTAACACAAAGCAGTCTTATCAATGTACGCATTATCTCCTCCCAGGCAGCGCGCGAGAGGCGTCGGCGTTCGAGTCAGGGCAAGACCCTCCCGTATTATTCCATACGCAGGCCGCCATGTTCCGGTTCCCCACGTGCCGGAACACAATGGATTCCCGCTTTTGCGGGAATGACGTGATCTTCAAGAGAGCGCAGCGAGGATTGTCGCCTCGTTTCGGCTGAATCGCGGATGGAAGATCAGGGCGAGATTCCTCGCTGCGCTCGGAATGACACGGTGGGTGACAGTTTTGGTTCTAGTTTCCAGTTTCCAGTTTCTGATTTCAGGTTTCTAGTTTTTAAGTTGGGTTTGTGGCCCAAACCGAACTACCGTGAGTGTGATGTCGTCGGTTTGGGGGTAATCCCCGACAAAATCGTGCACCGCGCTTACCACGCGATGGCAAATTTCGTCCACCGTCAGTCCGGTAGAACCCTGCAGAGCATTCTGCACTCTGGCTTCTCCGAACAGTTCCTCATTGGCGGCGTGAGCTTCGGTAACGCCATCCGAGCAGATCATCAAGACGTCGCCGCATTTCAATTGAGCGCTGCAGACCTCAAACGTGACGCTTGGAAACAATCCCACGGGGAAGTTCGAGGACGTCAAAGTTTCCACACTGCCGCCGGCGCGGATAAGCATGGGTGGAACGTGTCCGGCGTTGACAAACTGAAATCGGCCCGAACGATCCAGGACGCCATAAAGTATCGTGGCGAACATTTCCGGAGGGGTACGTTCGCAAAGGAACTCGTTGACGCGCCGGAAGAGCAGAGGGAGTTCCGGATCGCCCGCCGCAACGCCCGCGAAGGCTCCTTGCAGATTGGTCGCCAGCATGGCGGCCGGCAGGCCCTTTCCGGAGACGTCTGCGACGATGAAGCCGAATCGCTCGTCGGGCAGGTAGACCATGTCATAGTAATCGCCGCCCACCTGCTCCATGGGCGTCGTTGTGGCGTGTACCTGGAAGTAGTCGCTCTCCGGAAAGCGGCGCGGCAACAGCCCCTGCTGGATGTTGCGGGCCAGGAACATTTCGTGCTGGATGCGCTCCTGATCCTGGGCAATCCGCAGCAGGCGAGCGTTCTCGATGACCGTGGCGCCCTCGACGGCGAGCGTTTGCAGCACCTGCCGGTCGAGCCCCGTAACCGCGGTGGGGTGCGAGCGCGTATCGAGGTAAAGTACGCCGAGTAGTTCGGGCGCGCTGATCTGGATGGTTTCGCCCCGAGCCTCGGAAACCGGCAATTTCTGTAAAGGCACAGCGACAATGCCGCGTACTTCGGCGCGGACGATCCTGGTTTCCTGAGCGGTGCGGCCGGTCATCTGGTCTTCCAGGATGACTTCTTCCTGGCCCGAGCTCGCCACTCGTTCTACCACCGTCCGCGAGTAGTCGCTGACCTCGCGTCCCAGGTAAACGCCCCCGGCGCCGAGCGCCAGTCTCAGGTGCAGCGTCTTATCCTCTTCCATGAGGAACAACAATCCTCGTTCCGCGTTGGTCAACTGCAAGGCTGAGTCCACCAGCGCCATCAGGACTTCCTCGAGCGCCGGAGCCCGATGCATCATCTGGGCCATGCGCAGGAGCAATCCGAGGTGTTGGAGTTGGGGAGCCGGCCCGGCGGTGGCCTTCTCCAGTTTCTCCAGCAGTTCGGGCAGCACCGCCTGGTCTTCCACGAACGAAAGCAGGTAGGAGTCCGCCACACCCAAGTTGATGCGGTCGCCCGATTTCAGCAGCCAGGTAGTGATTTTTTCGTTATTTACCGCCGTCCCGTGGCGGCTCCCCAGATCCTCAATCACGTACCCTTTCTCCGTCTGCACAATCCTGGCGTGACGGCGCGAGATTCTACTGTCCAGCAACACCAGGTCGCTGTCGCTCTGCCTGCCCAAGGTAAATGGTGAGCGGACGATTTCAACTTCGCGCTGATTCCCAAACGCGTCACGAACGATCAGACGTGGAAGTGTATTCGCCATAGATTCCGCCTGTTTGAAAAGAGAGTGATTGATTATAACACTGACCAGGTCAGTTTGAAGCGGGTAGCGCAGAGTCCCTGGTGTTGGGACTCTGCGGCTCTTCTGTGTCGCGTGACGAGTGGGTGTATGACGCGGGGTCAAGTCTGGCTTATGCCGCTTGGTGGTATCCGACCGCCTTTTTACGTCACCGTCCGGTTGCTGCCGCGCCGGGAAAAACCCCGCTTACGATACAAAGGTATGATGCGGCGATGGGGAATTCGAGGAAGAACCGCAGAGTCCCAACACCAGGGACTCTGCGCTACTTCCTCTTCCCGGACTTGGTCGGCAGAGGCTTCCCTTATGCGCCACCCGCGACCAGAATGCGTTTGACAAAAGCTGCAGCAACTTCTGATAATCGAAAGCTCTGGAACGGCAAAGGCCTCCATTATGCTCAACACGCAGCAAATCTTCAAAGTCCTACTGGCTTCGAGCCTGGCAGCGGTCTCGTTGTTTTCTTCCCAGCGCTCGCCCGCCGATGCGGAGAAGACGGCGGAGAGGGTTCTCCAGCAGGCCATCATCATCGACACTCACGCGGACACCCCGCAAATGATGCTCGATGAAGGTTATGATCTCGCCCAGCCGGAGAGCCCTTACATGGTTAGCATCCCGAAGATGCGACAGGGGCATCTGGGCGCCGAGTTCTTCTCTATTTGGGTGGATGTCACCTGGCCGAAGCAGGACCTGATTCACCGCGCCCTCGACCTGATTGACGTCGTGAACGAGCAGGTGGCTCGCCATTCCGACGTGCTTGGAATGGCCACCACGGCGGACGAAATTGTGCGCCTCCATCTGCAAGGCAAATTCGCCATCTTGATGGGCGTGGAGGGCGGCCACATCATTGAGGATGACCTGCGCGTCATGGATATCTACTCTCGACTGGGCGTGCGTTACATGACGCTGACCCACACCGCCAATACCGACTGGGCTGATTCCTCCGGCGACCAGCCCAAATGGAATGGGCTGACGGATTTGGGGAAGCAAGTGGTGGAACGCATGAACCGCCTGGGAATGATGGTGGACATCTCGCATGTTTCCGACAAGACCTTTTACGATGCGCTGGCCGTCAGCAGAGCGCCGGTCATTGCCTCGCACTCCTCCTGCAGAGCCCTTTGCAATGTTCCGCGCAATATGACTGATGATATGATTCGCGCTCTGGCCAGGAACGGCGGCGTTATGGATATCAATTTTTATTCGGGTTTCCTGGTCCAGGCCTACGCCGACGCTAACAAGAAAGTCGAAAAGCAGTTGAATGCGGAGCTTGCGGCAGCGCGGGCCCGCTACGCGAGCCAAGGCAAGCGGCTGCCTTACCCCGAAGAACAAAAGATCGAACGCTCCGTGTTGAAGGACCTGCCGGTGCCGAGTTACACCGCGATCGCCGATCACATTGACCACGCGGTGAAGGTGGGAGGGGTCGACCACGTCGGCCTGGGCTCGGATTTCGACGGCATTGATTCGGCCCCGGTTGGCATGGAGGATGTCTCGAAGCTCCCTGACTTGGTGCGGGAACTGGCGCGGCGCGGGTATAGCGAGCAGGACTTGAAGAAGATTCTGGGAGGCAACCTCCTCCGCGTGATGCGGCAAGTGGAGCGGGTGAGCCACGACATGCGCAAGTAGGCGTCAGGTATCAGGTCCCAGGTGTCAGGCCGTTTTCTGAGTGCAATTCCGCAGAGAGGCCGTTAAGGGATTGAACAAACCAGAGGACTTGTCATGCTGAGCGCAGCGAAGCATCTCGGCAGTTCTCCATGAATTGGCGGCACAAGAAGCAACTGCGGAGATCCTTCGCTCCGCTCAGGATGACAGGCTGCTAATATATCCGCATACTCAATCGATTCGGTTTCGTGGGAATGACTGCAAATTTACGAAGTGCATTAAACCAAGATATCGGAGACATGGAGTCGAAAATGAAAAACCGGTTTACCGCGCTTTTTGCAATGCTAATTCTCGTAGGATTTGCCTGCCCTCAGGCATGGGCGCAAGCGACTGCCCCTCAGCACCCCGCGCCACGGCTTTCGCTAATGGTCCCTTCCGCAATGAAGGAACAAGCCCCTGCCACGTTTAGAGCGAAGTTTACAACCACCAAAGGAGATTTCGTAGTGGAAGTCACGCGCGCCTGGGCGCCGCTGGGCGCTGACCGATTTTACAATTTAGTGAAGAACCATTTTTTCGACGGCGCAGCGTTCTTCCGCGTGCTGCCGGGCTTCGTCGCGCAGTTTGGGCTCAATGCCAGGCCTGAAGTCTCTCGCGTCTGGGCCCACGCCACCATCAAGGACGATCCAGTCAAACAGACCAACCTGACGGGCTACCTGACCTTCGCTACCGCCGGTCCCAACACCCGTACCACCCAGCTCTTCATCAATCTTGCCGATAACCGCAGCCTCGACGCCATGGGCTTCGCGCCGTTCGGCAATGTTGTGGAGGGCATGGATGTTGTCCAGCAGTTCTACAGCGGTTATGGCGAGGGCGCGCCAGGAGGCAACGGTCCCGACCAAGGCAGGATCACCAACGAAGGGAAACCCTATCTCGACAAGAATTTTCCTAAGCTGGATAGCATCAAGGTGGCGATGATCGTTGAATGATTGGCGGTCGAGTGTCGCAACAGGCAGCGGAAGAACCTACTACCTCGTCATTCCGAGCCCTTCGCTGTCATCCTGAGCCCTTCGCTTGTCATTCTGAGCGGAGCGAAGAATCTCGATCTGCCGCTCAGGGTAAACTCCGCTAAAAATCTCGCTCTGATTTGTTTTCAAGGCACTGCGAGATACCTCCATGCCTTTGGCTCCTCGAAAGGACAGGCGAGCAAGGTCGCCGTGAAAGTGAGCCGGAACGTTATTGCAGTCCCTGACGCCCGCTGGTTCTTCCCCGCCAGCATCCCGGGTGGTGTTTTGGTGGCACTCGCTTTGCGTTGCTGGAGGAACCGAGGTACATAGCTGCCAAGCGCACAACTGCGCGATCGGCCGTTCCGTACCGCCCGGACCAACCACCAATACTACACCTTGGTTTTCCGAAGTGCTCTGAGCGCAGAGAGCACTTGCCTAAGCGCGGGGAATGGTCGAGGATAGCTTTCATGAAAACCTCCGCTCTCGAACCTCTGCGATATCTCAGTCCGGAAGAGATGAAGTCGATCCATGAGGCTGCGCTGCGGCTTCTCGAGCGCACAGGAATGTGGATCGATCACGTCCAGGCTCTGGAATACCTTCGCGCGGCCGGCTGCCGGGTGGATATGGACTCACGGACCGTGAAGTTCCCCCCTGAGCAGGTGGAAGCCGCCATCGCCCGCATGCGCCGCAATTTTCAGGACCCCGGCCGGTGGCCCAAACGCCTTTCCGTTCGCTACTCCCAAGTGCGTTTCGATGCTCAGCCATTCCAGGTTCACGAAGACTTCACTGTGAGCGCGGACGGGTTCTGCTGCTTCATCTGGGACATGGTCGGCGAGCGGCGCTACGCCACGCTCGAGGATGTTCGTCAATCGTTGAAGCTTGCCGATCAGCTCGATCAGATTGCCTATACGGGGCTTCCGTGCTCCGCCCAAGACGTTCCGGTGGAGGTTCGGCCCGTCGTGATGGCGGCTGAATTAGCGAAGGCCACGCGCAAGTACGGAGGCATCGAGACGTTCACGCGCAAGGATGTGGGTTATATCAACCGCATCGGCGAGATTGTCGCCGGCAGTCGCGAGGCGCATCGACGAAATCCGATCCTGGTGGGTTATGCGGAGGCGCGCACGCCTCTCTGCATCGATGCCGTGATGGCCGACGTGATGCTGGCGCATCTGGAACTTGGCCTGCCGCAGAGTCTCGACACCATGCCGAACGGCGGAGCAACGGCGCCGATGAGTCCGCCGTCGGTGCTGGCGCTGGGGATCGCGGAAACACTCGGCGGATTAGTGTTAGGGTACGCTGTCGATCCTGATGCGACGATGACCGTGGATGTGACCCCCGGTTATTGCGACATGCGCTCGATGCAGTACCGCTCGGCGGGCGGGGAGCGCGTGCCGATGCTGGCGGCGCGTGTGCAGATGATCTCCGAGTATTACGGCTGTCCGTCAGGCATACATGCCGGTAAGACCGACGCGTGCGTGCCGGGCATCCAGGCGGCGGTTGAGAAATCCATTTCCATGTATGGGGCGGTGATGGCAGGCGCAATCGGCTTCGGCACGGTGGGTCAACTCGAGAATATGATCACCTTCTCGCCGTTACAACTTGCCATCGACAATGAGATGGTCCGCTACGTGCGCCACGCCATCCGGGGCTTTGAGGTCAATGAGGAAACACTCGCGCTGGGCGTAATCGAGGAGTTGGGCCATGGCGGCCAGGCCTTTGACCACCCACACACCGTACAGAATTTCCGCAAGCTCGAAATGCTCTCACCCTACTTTGACCTTTGCCGATGGGGATCGGGAGACAGCCTGGATCGCGAACGCTTCGAAAAGCGCGCCGCCGCGAAAGTGCGGCAGGCGCTGGCCGCGGAATGCGCTCCCGTTCTAACGCCCGATCAGGAAGCGGCCATTGATGAGGTGGTGAAAGAGGCGGCCAGGGATTATAAGGTGCGATACCCAATTTACTGACGGTTACATGATATCGTGACGGACCAACCCGCTCACCTGTCCGTCGACTGACGGACACCCTCTCCCCCAAGGGGGCGAGGGCATAAACTCGGGTTATTTCTCCCCTTGCCCCCTTCGGGGGGAGGGACCGGGGGATGAGGGGGAGATGTCACTAAATTCTGCAATTTTCAGAAAGTGTCTTCAAAAACTACCCGGAGGTTTTTCATGCGTTCTCTTGAGAGAGTTCGAGGGCTCATCGCGGGCCGGCCTGTTGACCATCTTCCTGTCCAGCCTGTCATCATGATGTTCGCAGCGAAGCATATGGGCATTCCCTTCATCGACTACACTCGCGACGGGCAGCAAATGGCCGCCGCGCAGAGCAAGTTGGTTCATGACTTTGGCATCGATTGCCTGCTGACTTGCTCCGACCCGGCGCGCGAGGTGATCGACATCGACGGAGAGGGCAGCATAAAGTGGTTCCAGGATCAGGGCCCCGCGATCTGCGAAGAACGAGCCGCACTGCGGGAGAAGTCGCGCTTGAAGACCTTTCGAATTCCCGACCCGCTTGGCGGGGGCCGAATGCACGATCGGATCAAAGCCATCGAGATAATGCACCAGGAATTCGGCGGCGAGGTCTCGCTCGTGGGCTGGGTGGAAGGCCCTCTGGCGCTCGCCGCAGAGTTGCGCGGCTTGACTCGCGCCATGATGGATTTTCTCGACGACCGTGCTTTCATGAAGGACTTGCTCGATTTCACGGCGGAAGTGGCCGTGAATTATGCGGAGGCGCAGATTCAGGCCGGTGCCGATACGATCGGCATGAGTGACGCCGCAGCCAGCATGATGGGGCCGCAACATTACAGCGAGTTTCTATTTCCGCGCCAACTGCGCGTCGTGGAATCCATTCGTCAGGCCCATCCGGAGGTCATCGTTCGGCTGCACATGTGCGGTAACACCGATCCCTTGATTCCCCAAATGAAGCAACTCCCGGTGCAAGTCTTTGAACTGGACTCGCCCACGAACCTGGCTGCGGCGCGCTCCTGCTTGGGACCGGACCGAGTGATTTTGGGGAATGTCTCAACCATCACGGATATGTTGGAAGGAACTCCCGACCAGGTTTATCAGGCATCTCGCCGATGTCATGAGATCGCCGGGAAGGCGCACATCGTGGGTACCGGCTGCGAAGTGCCACCTGCGACTCCACCGGAGAATCTGCACGCGATGGTCCGATACTCGCAAGAACATTCGCCGGAGCAATTCGACACCAACGCTGCTGTGTGAGCTGAAGACAGTTCCTCCCCCGCGCCTGTCTCGGACGCGCTGGCACGAACGGCTCCGCATCTGCGGGTCTCTCGAAGCTGAGCGTTGGCGGAGTCTGGGAGCCTTTCGAAAGCAAGGCTCTGAGCGGTTCCTGCCGAGAGTGCCGCGCGAGACGACTGGCCGGGAGTCGAGTAGATTCTGCTTGGCTCGAATTCACGAAACAGCGTAGAATCCGGGCATGAAATTCCCCCGGTGCAGCGGCGTTCTGCTTCATCCTACCTCGCTGCCCGGAAGACTCGGAATTGGCGACCTTGGCCTGGGCGCTTATTGGTTCGTTGACTTCCTGGCCCGGGCCGGCCAGCGGATCTGGCAAGTGCTCCCTCTGGGTCCCACGGGTTACGGGGACTCACCCTACCAGTGTTTCTCAGCGTTTGCCGGCAATCCACTGTTGGTCAGCCTCGAGAAACTGATTGCGGAGGGCGACCTCTCCCCGGATGACCTGGCTGTCGATCTCCCAACGTTTCCGAGTCACCAGGTGGATTTCGGCGCGGTCGTGCGGCACCGGCTTCCACTCCTCAGACGGGCGGCACAAAACTTCCTTGCCTCTGCTTCCGCAGCGCGGCGCGGCGACTTCCAGGCGTTCTGCCGGCAAAACGCCGCATGGCTCGACAACTTTGCCCTGTTCATGGCCTTGAAAGAAGCGCACGGTGGGGAAGCGGTGTGGAACAAATGGGAACGTGACATCGCGGAGCGGCGACCGGAGGCGGTGGCGCGCTGGGTCGCCGCTCTGTCGGAACCAATAAACACGCAGAAATACGTTCAGTACCACTTCTTCAAGCAGTGGTCAGAGCTCAAGGCTGACTGCCACGAGCGGGGAATTCAGATAATGGGTGACATTCCCATCTTTGTCGCTCACGACAGTGCTGACGTGTGGGCCCACCCGGAGCTGTTCCACCTCGACGCGGAGGGTAATCCATCCGTACAGGCGGGAGTTCCTCCTGACTACTTCAGCGCCACCGGACAGCTCTGGGGCAACCCGCTTTACCGATGGGAGGCGATGGCGGAAACGGGCTATGCGTGGTGGATTGACCGTTTCCGATCGACTCTGCGGCTGGTGGACATTGTGCGGCTTGACCACTTCCGCGGATTTGAAGCCTACTGGGAGGTTCCCGGCCACGAGAAGACGGCCATCAACGGCCGCTGGGTGAAGGCGCCGGGCAGCGAGTTGCTGGAGGCGGTGAAGAAAACTCTTGGCGATCTCCCCATCGTTGCCGAGACACTGGGCGTGATCACGCCCGAGGTCGAGGCGTTGCGCGAGCGATTCGGTTTTCCGGGCATGGGCATCTTTCAGTTTGCTTTCGGCACGGACCCTCAGGCTCCCGAATTCAAACCGCACAATCTTCGCCGTCACTTTGTGGTCTACACCGGAACGCATGATAACGATACGACGATCGGATGGTGGACCTCGAGCGGCACAGGCAGCAGTACGCGGACGGCGGAGAACATCCGGGCAGAAAGAGAGTTCACGCTCAAGTATTTGGGAACGGACGGCCGGGAAATGAATTGGGTCTTCATCCGCGCTCTCTTGGCTTCAGTGGCCGATACGGCCATCATTCCACTCCAGGATGTCTTGGGCTTGGACAGCACAGCGCGAATGAACTTGCCCGGCACGTCCAGCGGCAACTGGCGATGGCGATTTACCGCAGACCAACTGACGCCCGAAATCGCGGAACGCTTGCGTGAGCTGACCGCCCTCTATGATCGTACAGCGCCTCGGCACCCGTAGGGGCGGCGCCCCTACCTCTCTCTTGCACTCCGGTTGGAGGGATCTCGCTCCGGCGGTTTCATCAGCCGGAGAGGGACAGGTGGGGGGGTGTTTCCGGCCCAGGGGCAGTGGTTTCCTTCACTTTAGCGAGTAGTTCTTTCCGGGCGCCACAATCCGAGATGAACAGACTTCGCATTTTCTACTTTGTGTTAATTCTAGCCGTTCTCGGCGGGTTCGTGACCGCTGGGCGCGCTTCGCCGCCACAATCGAGCGCGGAGGGCGCGCCACAAGTGCTGAAGATTGATCCCCCCAACTCGTGGGTGGGGCCGCCCAGCCCGAGCACCTGTCGAATGGAACTACCCTTACTGATCGGCTTGGCGGCGGCCCGCTCCTTGCGAGTTCGCGACGGCAGGCTTAGAGCCACGCTGCCCGGGCGCACGGCGAGCATCTACGTCCCACTCTGAGTCGCGTTGCGAGACGCTGCCGAATGCCGAGGAGTAACTCACCGTCTGCATCTTGAACTCGCATACAGCATCGGGCGATGCCCTCCGGCGTAGATTCCACAGTGCGCGCGTCTGCCCCTTCCACCGCATTGCATCACATGAAGTTCTTTGTGTGGTACGCGGAGAGGGTTCGGGCTTCCCCGGCGTCGAAACGTAGGCTTTGCAAACGCTCGCGCCGGGCGCGATCCATTTCGCGATGCAGCGCGGCCACGCGGCGCGCGCCCTCCCGGACCTGACGGGGCGAGGTCCCCCTGCCTGCCAGAACCGTCAAGGCGTCATGAACGTAGGGGCTAAGTCCGGAAACTGCCGCGAGCATGCGACTGCGATGCTCCACGGCGGCGGCCAGCGAGGCGCGGCGCTCGGGTTCCCGTTCCAGCACATAGCGCAGATGCTCCATTCCGAAGGCCACGTGGCGCGCCTCGTCGCGGTGAGCGAGCCTTGCTAGTGTCGCCGTGGCGGACTCCGGAGCGTGCTCCTCAAGAAACTTGAGAAGTGTGAGGAATGTCCCCTCGCCCATCACGCAAAGCAGGAACGTCGCGGTGGTGAAATCCGGCTCTTCGACGAGAGTCTGGAGGGAGAGTTGGCTGCTGACGGCGGTTGTGCCCACTCCTCCACCGCCCGCCTCCGCCCGGCGGGTGAACGCCTCGGCATGGCGAGCTTCATCCACAATCTGCACGGCGAGCACCTCCACAACCTCGCGGTAGTGGGGGTGAATGCGTGGGATGAAACGAGCGGGGATGTAGAGCGCCGCAAACTCATTCTCCGTGAGAAACGTCATGATCTGGCAGACCGCGGATTCGACCTCGTCAGGCAACTTCGGAAGCTTATCCCAAGGGATATCGCGCGCGGCGGACCATTGGTTTCCGACTGCCTGCTTATATATGCTCGACAATTCCTGGGCCCAGATTTCTCGTTTATGGCGCAAGGTGAAAGCGAACTCCGGACCCCCAGCCTCGATGCGCGCTCCGCGTGGCGCCAGACCCCAGTGGGGGTCGGCGACCTCGGCAATGTCGCTGCCCGCAGCCATCAGTGGCGCAAGTCCCGCGCGGCGTTCGATGCGGTGAGTGTTTGGCCCCTTGCCCTCTCCCAGATAGCGATGGCCCTCTTTGCGGCACCACGCTGCAAGCCCCTCCGCCAACTCAGGCGAGTCTCCGCACAGTTCCAGCAGCTCACCCACGGCCAGCTTCGCGAGTGCCCGCCTCAGCAGAACCGGCGCTCCCTCGTGAATTGTAAGATCCTCGAGGTCTAATTGCGCTTTAGGAAACCGCTCAGGCATAGAATTTGAAACGCTCCACGGCTCTTTCAAGCTGTACGTACCCGCTCGTGCGAGCGGGGAGCCATTGCTTCAAACCTTCGAGTTCCATAAGGGTGCGGACGTCAGGGTCTTGGAAGGACATCCCAAGTAGAACCTCGACGAAGGGCTTGGAACGCTCTTCCGGCAGGTCCGCGCGTACGGTGAAATTGCAGTGGTCAAAGGGAGGCGTGGAAGCCAGCACGCGTGTGGCGCCGGGATCGAGCGTGCCCTCATTGATGAAGACGGTGTAGTTGGCGTCGAGCACACATGCGGCATCGGCGTTCCCTGCGGCCAGCGCCCGCGCGGCGTCGCGCTCCCCACCCACATGGTCTCCGTGTTTCCCGACCATGACATTGTGATAGACGACGCGGCAGTCCTTCCCAGGCGCCACGCCCGCGTCCGCCAGCGCGGAAAGCGGGATCAAGGTGGCTTGGGGCGAGTCCGAAGCGCCCACAGCGATCGTCTTTCCCTTGAGAT
>CAWIUZ010000334.1:0-8485 GCA_963838915.1 uncultured Acidobacteriota bacterium | reverse complement strand
TACCTGCACGTCAGAGATGGACACTACGGAAAGGTGCCCTTGAAGAATTTGAACATGGTGGACACCAGCGGTCCATGCGGCATGAGTTACGAAAAACTCTCGGCAGTTTATCTGGACCGAACGATGCCGGCAGAGGTGCAGGAGGCGTTGTTACAACTGCTGGCGAGCTTCTCCGCCACAGGCAATGCCGATTTTCCCTATGTGCGGGAGGTCTCGATCCACGCCCAGGTGACCGATGGTCACCTCTTTCAGGTTGCGATTCCGGGCATCCTGGAAATGGCGGTGGATCGAAATTGGGGCCAGGCGGCGCCGCCCCTGCCAGCTTACGCCGCCCAGGACCGTTTTGCCAACGCTCTCGAGTATGTTCAGAATATTCGCTACCGCATGCACGATGACGGCGCAAAATTGAATTTCGACTATAGCCGCCGGCAAGCGAATTACCGCTCGATCAACCTCGATGCGGCGGACTACCGGGATCGCCGAATGATCGTTCAGTACTTGGACGGCAGCGGCTGGTTCAACGCCGCCATGCTCCAGATCATCCGGGAACAACACCTGCTGCTTCCCGATCTTGAAGCGATACGCAAGGAAGTTGCTCGCCTGCGGCTCGCACGTGGAGGGTCACAGTGAGGTTCCCGGCCTGGTGCGCGGCGCTCGCGATCAGCGGCGGTCTCCTGGTTGCTAAGCCGTGCCTTGCGCAGGCTGAGACGGAAATGCTGCGGGAGGGCAAGGGCGCACTCGAAGCCAAGGACTTCAACCGGGCAGAGAAGATCTTCGCGCAGTTGGCGAAGCAAGAACCCTCTGCCACCAATTATGCCTATCTTGCCGTGGCAGAATTCTCAGCGGGAGAACCCGCGCTGGCCATCGAACACTTCAAACAAGCGCACCAGTTGGGCAATGATTCCGCAAATATGCACTATTACTGGGGATTGGCGTATCTCCAGAATAAAGCGCCCGACGCCGGCATCCGGGAACTGAAATTGGCGCTCGGCAAGGATCCTAAACTCCAACCTGCGGTCATTGCCCTCGGCGTTGCGCTCGTCAACAACGGGCATTCCAAGGAAGGGGTGCCTTACCTGGAGCAGGCGGGTAAGCGTTCCCTGAGCGACGCAGAAATTCAGGCCAGCCTAGTGCGCGCGAAATTTGAGGCAGGCGATACGCCCGGGGCCCTGGCCGGCATCGACGCCGCCATTGATGCCATCCCCGAAAACTCGCGCCTCGACGCGACGTTGGCATTCCTTTGCCTCCACCACCACCAGGTGCAGAAAGCGCGCCAGTTGCTGGAAAATGCCAGTGAGGTAAACCCACAGGACGATACGCTGAAGCTGTTACTTGCAGACGCCAGCCTTAAGGCAGGCGAACCCGTGGAGGCGCTGGCCGTTCTGAAAGGCGTTCCGGAGGAAGCGGGAGGCAGAGGCGAACTGGCCTTTCTACGCGGGAGCGCTTACTTGCTGGGTGGAGATCCCAAGCGCGCCTCGCCATACTTGTCTGAGGCGGTGAGTGCCGACCCAACCAATGTCAGCTATCAACTCGCATACGCCACACTTGAAGGGTCGGAGCAGCTCTACTCGAAAGCTCTGGAAACCCTCGCCAAAGCGCGCGAGCTCGATCCGCAGACAGAAAGCATCCCCTACCAGATGGCGGTGACTTACGCATTGATGCACAATTATCCCGAATCCTTGCAGGCTTGTGAGATTGCGCTCCGGCTTACACACCAGCCTGACGAAGTCTATTTCCTACGGGGTGTCATTGAAATTGAGCAGGGAAGCTTCGGGGCGGCGGAAGAGTCACTTCAGCGGGCCGTGACAACGAACCCGCGCGTA
The DNA here is from genome assembly GCA_963838915.1 of uncultured Acidobacteriota bacterium. Taxonomy (GTDB): domain Bacteria; phylum Acidobacteriota; class Terriglobia; order UBA7540; family UBA7540; genus CAVROP01. Next base: position 6,662 of record CAWIUZ010000334.1, on the reverse strand, counting down.
GCGTCTTACCACGCGGCGCTGGGAGTCGCCGAGCTTGAAACGGGAAAGCTCACCGACAGTTTCAGGGAGTTGGACCAGGCCCTGGCCATGGATGCGCAGGGCGCGCCGGCGTACCTCTGGCGGGCGCGTGTGGAGGTGCGACAAGGACGGAATGCCCCGGCGCTTGCCGATTACCAGGCTTACACCGCGCTATCTCCGGATACGGCGAAGGCTTATCAGGAAGAAGAGACTCTGTACCGGCAGGCGGGACAGGTGGACAAGGCTGCGGCTGCCCATACCAAGTATGTTGCGCTGAAAGCTGAGAAGTCCGAGGCCGAACGAGACCCCTCATTCCTCGATCAACTTTGGCTGTCGCGTTTGCGCGAGGGTCTTGGGGAAGTGGCGGTGGGTCCGTGAGATCGAAATGGCCGCTTGGCCTCGCCTAGGAGCGGGGCCTCAGCCCTGCAGGGGCTGGACATGAGTAGCCGGGGGTGAAACCCCCGGACCAAGGCCCCACACCCCGCCTCTGGCCGCTTCCAGAGGCCCGGAGGGCCGCCAGAGAGTAGCCCACGGCGTAAGCCGTGGGATCGACGAGCGGCCCCGGGTTGTACACGCCCCGCAGGGGCGACAGCCCCCCGCACCGTCTCTGTTGCCCCTCCGGGGCTGTGGGTTTCAACGTCGCGCGCGGTCCCACGGCTTTCGCCGTGGGCTACTTTCTGACGCCGCTCCGCGGCTCTAGTAGCCCGCGCGTCGTCAGGTTAACGCTTATGGGGCGTTGCCCCTGGCTACTCATATTCAGCCCCTGCGGGGCTGAGTCCTCGAGCAGTGTAGCGCCGACGGTTAGGTCGGCAAGTGCTGACCCAAAGGTTAGCGCTACAGGTAAACGCAATTTCCGCACGCAGCACTAGCGCTACCGCACTCCGGCGCTGAGAGACAATTGCATGAATCTGACCAGACGTTCAGTCCTTGTGGCAACATTTGTGGTCGCCTGTATCGGTATGGCGAGCTCGCTTAGGGCCGCCACGGTTTCGCCGCTCTTTGCGCGAGGATACACGGTCATTCCCGAACCTCAGAAGGTCGAGCTGAGTGGCCGGGACTTTGAGTTTGGGGACACGTGGCGCCTGCAACTGGCTTCCGATGTTAAGGCAGATGACATTGCCGTTCGAAGCCTCAAGCAAGAACTCGAGGAGCGGGATCATATTGCCCTGCGAGAAGCGAGCGGAAAGGGCGGAGCGGTGCTGACGCTCGCCATCGATCCCCGGGCGGTCGAGATCGGCGTGGCCATCGACAAGGAAAAGGGGAAGCTAGCCGAGCAGGCTTACCGCATGAAGATGGCTGCGAGCGGGATCACGATAACCGGCAACAGTTCGACGGGACTGTTCTACGGAGTGCAAACGCTGGTGCAATTGCTGAAGTCGGACAGGGGCAAGCTGTGGCTGCCGGAGGGGGAAATCATCGACTGGCCGGACCAGGAACTGCGGGTCATCTACTGGGATGACGCGCATCATCTGGAGCATCTGGAGGTCCTCAAGGCAGCGTTGCGCCAGGCGGCGTTCTACAAGATCAACGGTTTTTCGCTCAAGCTGGAGGGGCATTTCGAGTACCAGCACGCACAGCCCGTCGTGGAGCCGTATGCTTTGTCTCCGGCTGAGCTGCAGGAGCTCACCGATGAGGCGGTGAAGTACCACATGGAGTTCATTCCCTATCTGGATGGGCCGGCGCACGACGCATTCATTCTGAAGCACCCGGAATATGTTGACTTGCGCGAGTATAGGGAGAGCAATTACGAGTTTTGTGTGACCAACCCGGACACCTACAAGCTGTTTTGCGGGATGTTTGATGACCTCCTGGCGGCGACGAAGGGAAGCCACTATTTCGTGTTGTCCACGGATGAGCCCTACTACGTAGGATTAGCGAAGAACTCACAGTGCGACGAAGTGGACCGGGCGAAGGAACTGGGAAGCGTAGGGAAGCTGCTGGCGGAATTTGTGACGAAGGCGGGAGGATACCTGCACGAACACGGACGGCAGGTGATGTTCTGGGGAGAATATCCCATGGTGCCGGAGGACATTGCTGCGCTTCCGGCCTACATGATCAACGGCGAGGTATACGGTCCCAAGTTTGACCCTGTGTTCAAGGCCCACGGGATTCGCCAGATGATGTTCACTTCGACCGTGGGATGGCAGGAGTACCTTTTCCCAAACTATTACCTCCTTCCCCAGGACCAGCACATTCCGGGCCCGCCGGGTGGCACTTATGAAGCGGTCAGCCAGGGACCGGGTTTCGTCGAGCAGATGTTCGACATGATTTCGCATGATCCGTCACGGCAGAACGCCGACTTGATGGGAACCTTTGTGGCGGGCTGGGGGGACGTTGGGTTGCATCCCGAGACGATGTGGCTTGGATATGCCACGGGATCGGCAAGCGGGTGGCATCCCGGATCGCCGGCTCCGCAGGAATCCATGGCTTCCTTCTACAAGCTCTTCTACGGGCCGGGCGAAACGCGGATGGAGCGGCTGTACCAGCTTCTTAGCGAGCAAGGCCAGTTCTGGAAAGAGAGTTGGGAAGCCAAGCCCGCAGCCGCGCGCACGCCCCTGTGGGGTGACTGGAACATCATCTACCCGAGGCCACGCCCAGCCCTCGATCAAACCCTCCCGCTGCTGCCGATTCCTTCCATGCCACTTCTCACCACGGGCTATGACTGGGCATCGCTCAACTCGCGCCGGCTGGAGATGGCAGGCAAATTCCTGGCCGATAACGACGAACTGCTCGGACTGATTCAGGCGAATCTGGGGCAGGCGGAATTCCAACATTACAACCTGGAAGTGTATCTCGCCATCGCGCAACTCTTTCGTCAGAACCTCACCATGCTGCGGAGCCTTGCGGAAATCAATCAAGCGCTGCAATCGGCCGAGCGCCAAGCTGGCGAGGCCGACCCGGAAGCTGCCCTAGCGTCCCTTGACCAGGCTCTCGATCTTGCCGGGCAGATTCGAAGCGAGCGCAATGAAGCATTCCAAAACGCGGTCCACACCTGGTACAAGAGCTGGTACCCGCGCGTCCCGGAGGCCAACGGCCGCCGCTTCCTTGACAAAGTCGACGACGCGAAAGACCATCTACCGGCTCGGACTGTGGACATGACCTACCTGATTTATCGCGAACTGCTCTACCCCCTCGGCGATTGGGCGGAAAAGGTTGCGGCCGTCCGCAATGCGTACGCTTCAGCCAACCATTTTCCGGAGCGAGACTTCAAGCTGAATTGGCAGGGGACCGGCGGCCCCGCGGTGCAGTCCGGCGCCGAGTGACTACTGAGGATTGCAGAATTAAGTGACATCACCCCCTCGCCCCCGACCCCTCTCCCCCAAGGGGGCGAGGGGAGAAATGACACGAGTTTATGCCCTTGCCCCTTTGGGGGAGAGGGTGTCCGTCAGCCGACGGACAGGTGAGGGGGTTAGTCCGTCACCATATTGTGTAACGTTGAGTAGGTCGTCCAAGGTTGGATGGACCGGAGCGCGTGATTTATCCAGAATTCCGAAGTCGACCTACGCTCTCCCTGACCAACTCGCTGAAGCTGAATCGCTTGGGTTGACGCCCTGGAGAACAGAACGGGTGTCGAGATTCTCGGGAAGTGACCCCTCACCCGGTCCGCTCCGGCTGATGAATGCGCCGGCAGCGAGCCACCCTCTCCCCAAAGGAGAGGGCTGAGAACCAGCATCGCCGACGGCCCTCTCCCTCGGAGAGAGGGTGGCGAGAGTAGCGAGCCGGGTGAGGGGTTTCTTCCCATCGAGCCTTGCAACTTCGAAATTCGGGTTTATTTCGTGTCCATTATCCCCGGAAACCAATGCGCCGCGTTCGTGTGAAAAATCTTGCGGAGGACCGGCTCTGGCAGCGAGAATGGCAGCTTTCGACGGCCACTCCGGATGTGCGAACGCATACTCCCCGGGGTGGGCTTTGCAAAACTGGTAGTCGGGGCTGGAGGGATTCAGCGGCGCCCGGCAGGAATCGGGCTCCGCGATGTGGGCGACCACGGTTCGGTTCTGAGAAGCGATCAATCCCGAGAGGCGTCGATCGGCGCTAGCGATGGTCACTTCTGTGTGGTAGAAGAACAGTTGAGGTTTTATTTGCTTTCAAGACTTAGGCGTTGGAATTACTGCAGCTTTGCGTACTCCGCCTTAGCTTGCTTGAGGATGGGAACATCAGGGTCGGCGTCTTTCCAGAGCGTGAGGAAGTCCTTGTAGGCGGCGCGGGCCTTGGCGGTGTTTCCGGAAAGCGCGTAGGCGCGGGCAAGGCCTAGATGGGCCAAAGCGCCGGTCGTACAATTCAACACCAAGCCAGGGTGGTCGAGGATTCGCTGGAATTCGTTTGCGGCAGGGCCGCCCTGGCCTGCGGCCAAGTAGGCATCGCCGCGCGTGTACACCGGGTCGAGGCATACGTTTGGTTGGTCTTCAAGGGGTGAGCCCAAGTCCAAGGGGGACGAGACGGTTTGGAGGCTTTCTAATGCCCCGGCCGAATTGCCCCGCGCGAGCTCGAGGCGTGCATCGACCGTAGGAAGCCAATAAGAATTGATGAGGGTGTCCTGCGGATGTCGCTTCTTGAGCTCGGCTTCCAGCCTCCGCGCTCCTGCCTCATTCCCAGCCCAAGCATTGATCAATGCGGCCTGCGCTTCCACAGACGGGCTGTTCGGAGCGAGCCTCAGCGCTTCATTTGTTTCGCGGCGTGCCTCGGCAACGTTGCGGAGAGCTGCTTCCCGCCGGGCCGCCTGAATACGGCAAGCCGCGGCGCCCTCCAGGTTGGATGCACGTGCGGCGGAGTCCACTGCCCGTTTGGTCAGTTCACGCGCGCGGCGAAGGTGACCGCCAAACGCCTCGGCGTCAGCTTGATAGAAAAGTATTTCGAACTTGAAGTCAGGTCTACCCTCAAACCATGCCGCTTCGCTCTCCATCCCCTTCGCGTCACCGGCAACAAACGCCACGGCGTAAAGCCCTTCGCGCAACCAATCGTCGTCCATCTTGCGTGATAGCGCCTCTTGGAAGGTATGTTGCGCCTCGTCCATTCGACCCAACCCCATGAGACACCAACCTAGGTTCTCAATATCGATAACCGAATCGGGATTGAGTCCCAAACCTCGCCGCTCCAGGTCGACACACGCAGCGTAATCGCCAAATTTCATGCGATCGTCGGCCAGATGGGAGTATGGGGGATCGTCCCTGGGGTAAATGTCGGTCCATTGCTGGTAGATCTCATCAGCCTTCCGCAGGTCACCGGTCACCCAGTTGTGGTACAAGGCTGTGATGTCAAGCTTCTCCCACTCACTCGTATGCTCGCGTAATGAATAGGCCTTGGTAAAATACTCGCGGGCGCGCTCCAGTTGCCCTAAGTTCACCGAATGCACTCCCACCGAAGCGTAGGCTGAGGCGAAGGTGGAATCAATCTCGACTGCGCGCTGAAAATAAGGCAACGCCCCCGCCGAACCGCGTTTCAGCATGATCTTCCGCGCCACGCTGTAAGCTTTGAGAGCTTCCAAGGAAGAGGTGGTGGCCTGCTTGAGGGACGTGTCATACTGCTCTACCGACGATAGGGATTCTCCCAAATCCTTTCGCAGTTTGGACGCTTCCCTGCCCAAGACATCGATAACGTTGTCTTTGCCTGCGGTCGCCTGTTCCTCGGCCAGGGTTTCTGCGGTGGCGCAGGCGAGAGCTTTCAGGCCCAATACGTACCGGTTCCCCAAGGCAGCGATGGAGCCTGCGACGTAAACCCGACTGCCCGAGCGCTGGCAGACTTCGCGCGCCACTTCTCCGGTCACTGCCGTGCCCTCCGGGAGCTCCATCAATTTCAGTGTGGCAGCTACCCTGTTGTCAGGGAGCACACTCAGAAACGGCGACTCGCGCAGAGCCACTTCCAGGCCCTGTTTCAAGGTATCGTCGAAAAGCGGCTCACCCGTCCTGTTGGTAAAGTCAGCAAGGATCACCGTGTCCTTACTCGTAAGCGCGAAGGCGTGATGGAAGTGGACGAATGCGCCGGCAATCAGCCCCGCCAGCAATAGCGCCCCAGCCGTGGCCATGAGTTTCCTATGGCGGCGCACGCCTGCTTTCCCGGCCTCCCGTGCAGGCTCTGGCGCTACGGCCGCCGGTAGTACGCCGTCGTGTTTTCGATTTGGTCCGTGCCGCAACCGCACCAGGTCGGCGCGCATTTCCGAGGCATGCTGATAGCGAGTCTCCCGGTCTTTCTCCAAAGCCTTGCGGATGATCTCTCCCAGCATTGTCCCAACAGCGGAGTTACCCTTTGGGAAGGGGACGACGATTGAGCTCACGCGGCAGCTCCAAGCGGCAATCGGCGAATTACGATGAGTAGCGACTCTAAGCAGTTTGCGGCCTAGGCATCTTCAGCTCGCTGAATGAGCTTGAAGGTCGAGACAGTACGGTTGGAATCCCACTTGTCCATGATTTGTAGCCACACCCACGCAAATTGAAACGTCGGAGTTTTCGCGCCGAGCCAAGCCCCGGAGCTGACATGTGCTCGCGCCCGCGACTAGGCGGTCTAGGCCGTCCATGCCCTTCGCGCGCCAGCATCGAGGACGTCAGTTCCTTACGCCACCATGGAGAACCGGATGGGGTGGCGGTGTCCGGTGCTGCATGGTCACACACGCCAATGGCTGGACTTGCCCCGGTTTCGTGGAGAGGTGAGGT
>CAWIUZ010000333.1:0-3983 GCA_963838915.1 uncultured Acidobacteriota bacterium | reverse complement strand
CGGCGTTCAATGTCCAACCCTGCAAATGAACCGATCCCCCTAAGACTTCCGGAGGCACCTCGATTCGATCCGCGCTTAGCGTGAACCGATGGCCGGTCCCGGTTTCAAGAGTTTCTCCGGCTCTCAGGCAGAGTTGCAAGTTCAACCGCGCTTCCTCAGGCGGCTTTCCCTTTCCCGAAATCACAAAACGCAGCACCACGGCGTTGCTGTGAGTGACGGACGGATAGACGTCCACGAAAAACGTACTGTACGCCAAGGAGAGCCGATCGCCGCTGTCGGCCATTTGCAGGCGGCTGCTGAGGGGCATGTGAAACTCCTCGCCGGCGACTTTTTCCTCGAACGTCGCAACTTCGGGCTGGCGTTTGGAGTTAGCGCCAGTAATGATCAATCCCACCCCTTTGTGGAAGACGCTCAAGTTTGCCTGGCGGTCCAGGTAATATTGATTGGTCACAGCCTGGGTGCTGATTAGCCCTGACAGGCAAACCACCCACGGCCCAGTCTTACGGATTCCGGCGGGCACTTCCATTTGGTGGGAATAACGGTCAAGGTCCTGAGGGATTGGCTGAGTGGGGCCTTCGTGGTAGTAGAGAGCATCCTGCGCCAGACGCCCCAGCCAATCCATAGGGATGTTGTCCTCCGGGAAGAAACTAGTCAGAAACTCCGCATAGCGGCGCCCATCCGCGAAGTGCGAAAAACCAAAATGCCCCCAGGCGTCCACGTCCCAGTAGCGGTTCCGATCGTTGATCACCTCAACAGGCTTACCGTCTGGATAGGTGAAGTACTCGTGGAAGTCGGTGGAGCGTCGCAAGGCGCGAAGCGCCGCCGGGTCGTGGCTGTACTCCCAGTAGAGAGCAACCTGGGTCATGGTGAGATGATCGTAGCCCGTGGTCGGGCCGGAGCGTGAGTGCTCACCCCAATACCCGTCGGGCGCCTGCTCCTCCGCCGCAAAGCGGTGCAGAATCTTCGTACCCAGATCCTCCCACTCCTTGTTTCCGAACGTACGACCTGCCAAGAGCAGGAGCGCAGCGTATTGAGCGTAATGATTGGGTGAAGTGCCAATGAAGGGCGAGTTGTACCAAGGGAAGTCCACTCTCTCGGCAGCGTCGGGAAAAACCAACGCGGCATTTTGTAGAATGGCGCTCTTCCAGCGTGTACGCCGTTCGTCGCCAAGGTCCGCCTCGAGCAGCCGGTAAGCTTCCAGCCACATGTGCGTGTCCCAATCGCTGTCCAGGCGCGGCGTGAAGCGCCCCTTCTCATTCTCTTGCGCCAACAGGTCGCCGATCCGGATAGCCAATCGAAGCATGCGCGGGTCGTGATAGTGAGGATTGGCAGGGTGTCGCTTGGCGTATAAGACCGCAGGGACAAGAATTGCAAAAGGGAAGTGGTTCCACTGCCGGCGGCCTTCCTGCGTCTCCAGCGCTTGCAAGTCGGGCGCAGGCTCAGCGTCCAGGCGGTTTTCGACCTGCGTGGCTCCGGTGGCAAGCAATCGGAAGTATTGCGCCGGCAACTGCGCCACTGCCGAGTGGGCGCTAAGGACGGCGAAGAGGAGGAATGAAGAGGCTTGGAGTCTCATAAATGATCGCCTGCATGAATGCGACTGGACCGGCTGGCCCGCCCTTCAAGGACCTCAGTTTTCAACCCTGTCTTGAAACAAGAATATCATTGACAACCCTACAGTCAAGTGCTGTAGACTCGTCCCACAGGGTAAGGTTAACTAACAATCCCATGAGCACTTTTTCCCACCATCGGCCGCAAACCATTCATCCGCGGGCGATGAGGAAATCGCCAGAGCCATGTGCGAGGGTGCACTCTCCTTGAAGAAGGAGGACGACAGGTCGAATTGCCAGTTTTCTCGCTTACGCGTTGCGTCGGGGAATGTCGGGTCACACTTGGGTTAAACCAGGCGAAGAAAGGATGGCGAAAAGGAGCTATGAAGAACCATTCCAGCAGAGTCATCTACGGTAATTCAGGCCCTGAGCCCGCGAGAGTGGCTGGGTTGTTGGGCTTGTTGTTAGTGGCACTCCTGTCCTTAGGTCCGCCCCTGCTCTGCCAGACTGGGGAGGGGATCCTGACCGGCACCGTGACGGATTCGAGCCACGCCATCGTGCCGGGGGCCAGCGTCGTGCTGACCAATGTCGACACCGGCGTCAGCGTCAAAACCGAGAGCTCCGAGGTGGGAATTTACCATTTCGGAGCAGTTCCCATCGGGCACTACAAGGTAGTCGTTACCAAGGAAGGCTTTAAGGAGTGGGAAGGAACGTTTACCTTAGAGGTAGGTCAGAATGCGGTTGTTGACCCGATCCTCTCCGTGGGGAACACCACAACAGTAGTCGAAGTCACCGGAGCTGCGGTCCCCATCGAAACGACCAACGGCGCGGTGGCGGACGTGAAGGAATCCGACCAGATCCGCGACCTGCCGCTGAACGGGCGGGAAATCGGGAACCTCTTCAATGTAGTTCCTGGTGTTGAAAGCGGCGCCGGAGGCGCCCGAGTGAACGGCATGAAAGTCGGCTCCCTGGATATCAATCTGGATGGCGTGACCTTGGTGGATCGATTTGGCGGCGGAATGGTCCGCGTGCAGCCCGGCATTGAAACCGTGCAGGAGTTTCGAGTCGAGACCGTCGGCTCGGAGGCACGATTTGACCAGCCGGCTACGGTCATCATGGCCTCGCGTAGCGGCACCAACCAACTGCACGGCGGCGGCTACGAATACCTTCGCGACAATACGGTGGTCGGGGCCACGCGCTTGCGGACGGATCCGATCGGCTCCGGTTTCGTGCTCCCTGAACTCATTCGCAACGAGTTCGGGGGATACCTGGGCGGGCCCATTTACATCCCTCACCTTTACGACGGAAAGAACAAATCGTTCTGGTTTTTCGATTACGAGGGCTTGCGCGATCGCGAACGCGGCTCCGTGCTGCAGCCCTGGGTCCCCACCGCGGCCATGTGGGGCGGCGATTTGAGCAATGCCGTGGACGTCAATAATCCCTGCTCGAAGGGCCCGAGTTGCCCACAGGGGTTTGCGCCGAACATCATTTACGACCCGAAAAGTACGAACCCCGCAACCTTCGAACGCACCCCGTTTCCCAACAACCAAATTCCCACGCCCTTCAGCCCCACGGCTATGGCTCTTAAATCCCTAACTGAGCTCCCCTGCTGTGGTGCCGCGGCCCTTAACAATCCCTATATAGCCCCGAATGTCACTAACACGTACCCCTACATTCAAACCCTCAATAACTACACGGCCAAGTGGGACGAGATCATCTCCGACAAGGACCGGCTCTCGGTACGCTACACGCGGAGCCTAAGCACTTCCGCCCAGGAAGGCGGCTACTATGCCAACCCCGTCAACCCCACGTCAGGCATGGGAAGCAGCGCCGACAACTTCTTCAACACCAATGTGGCGGTGAATTATAACCGGACCATCTCGCCCAATTGGCTGAATGAACTCCTGATCGGTGTTCTCCGCGATCCCAACCATTACGGAACCCTGGCCGATTTCACCGATTGGAACGCCAAGCTCGACACGCCAAACCCGTTCGGGGTAACCGGATGGCCTACCCTTTATACCGAGGAAGCGTCCTTGGGCTCTGCTGCCTACTTTGGATGGGATTCCGATAACAATCACCTGCAACACCTCACCAGCGAAACCATCGAAGACAACGTAACCTGGACGCATGGGAAGCACACCGTCCAGTTCGGATTCCGTGGCCGAAAGGAACAGAACAACGTCGCAGAATTGCAGCAGGCCCAGGGCTCACACAACTGGGGCCCCTCTTACACCACGGACTGGTCGCCGTCAGCCTTCAACGCCTCACCGGATACGGGCAGCGGATTTGCCGAACTCCTGCTGGGCCTCCCCAACTACCTTTCAAACCAGTACAACCGGGGATATTTCTATTTCCGGCAAACCGAAATAGGCACGTATGTTTCCGATAAAATCAAAGTGAGCCCGCGCCTGACGCTCAGCCTGGGATTGCGTT
>CAWIUZ010000332.1:0-6456 GCA_963838915.1 uncultured Acidobacteriota bacterium | reverse complement strand
TAGCTCTCACCTCAGCACCCCGTTTCATCCTCCCACCGCCTGTTCTTCTTCCCTTCACAGTCTGTTCTTTTAACTCCCTCCGGTTGTGGGTCGGGAATTCTCCGCCCGGGAATCAGTGTCACCGTTGGCCGGTGTGATCCTTGGCGCGGGCGCTCGCGATCGATATTGCAGCCGGGGGTGAACACGCGGAAGGATTGAGCGCGCACCATGCCGGGTTTCGACGGCCGGGTGGCTGGTGTCTTGTGGAAGAACTGAACCTACCGTTGTACGAAATTGTGCTTCTCCGCAATGGCGAAACTTGTGCTATGTTACTTGTAACCAAATTCTTCGGGGCGTGGCGCAGCCTGGTAGCGCGCTTGCCTTGGGCGCAAGAGGTCCGCGGTTCGAATCCGCGCGCCCCGACCATGTTTTCCATAGCTCACGTGCTCACCTAGGCCGCCGGGAAGGCGGTTGTGACGTGGCTCGTGACGCGACCCCCACTCCGTATATCCCCATCTCTGTCCTGCCTGTCCCCCTAAAAATCGGGAGCACCTCCGGGCGCTATATTTTGGCAATCTCTCTATCGAACGACGTGCGGGCCACCGACGAAGCCGCCCAGTCCGCGCAATCGCCTTATGTCGCGCCGGGCGCCTGCCGATCAAAACGAGGGGGGGTAAAAACGCGTGCTGTGGGTTCCGTCGATTCCGGAGAGAGATCTCCGCTGAGGCTGCTTTGTCTTTATTGTGCCCGGTGGAAGCATCATTCGCCACAGACGTATGAGCATCTTACCCAGCGTCGCCATTGAAGCCGGCCGCGACCGTGTTGGCGCCGCGCCCTCCGCGCTCGCCAACATTTTGGTGATCGACGATGAAGCACCGGTGCGCCGAGCGCTGGGCGGGGCATGTTCCAAGGAGGCTAAGGCCCCATGAGACGGGTATTTTCAGCCCGCGACTTCAACCCTCGGGGCGGATTTTGGCTGCTCTTGGCCTTGCTGGTCATTGAGTCGTGGGGGTCCCTCGAGATGGGGCAAGAAGCTCAACTGGGGGCCGCCGGTGGCGAGTCTCCGGCGGTGGGGAGCTTGCCCACGCTCACGCACATCGCGCAGATTCGCGACTTGACGCTGGAGGAAGCCACGCGGGGCTACCCGGTTAGAATCCGGGCAATTGTGACCTACTGCCGGGTTGCCGACCGGGATTTATTCATTCAGGACTCGACAGCGGGCGTCTGGGTTGATCCCGAACAGTTCAATGTGAACGTACGTTCTGGGCAGCAGATTGAAGTGGAAGGCATAGCTGGGCCCGGTGATTTCGCTCCGGAAATTGACAAGGCGCGGATCCGGATTCTCGGCCAGGGTCCCTACCCGGTCCCCCTTCGAGTCTCAGGAGACGACCTTGCCACCGGACGCCAGGACAGCCAATGGGTAGAAGTGGAGGCTGTCGTCCGCTCGGCGATCGAGCGCGGAACGGATCTAACGCTGATTGTTTCCGCGGGCGCCCTTCAATTCCGGGTCTTCGTCCCCGACTATGGGACTTCTACCACGGACCTTGTCGACGCAGCCGTGCGGATTCGCGGCGTGTTCGGAGGGACCTACACTCCAGGCGATATGTTCACCGGCTTCGAGCTAATGGTTCCGAACCCAAAGGATTTCAAAATCGTTCGGCGGCGGTCCGGAGGGCTCTATTCTTTGCCAGTGCGCCCCATCCACTTTTTCTTGCGGCTCACTCCGGAGGGCGCGTTTACACACCGCGTCCGCGTCCAAGGCATCGTGACCTACCGAGGGCCGGGAATCCTCTGTATCCGCGATCAAGGCGCTGCGCTGTTGGTCCATCTGGGCATGCCCTTGACCTTGGGACCACAGGGTAGCCAACCGCCGCTAAGTGAAAGTCTGCCCTCCGCAGAGGTCGGCGATCTGGTTGATGTGGTCGGCTTTCCTGACCGGGGCGACTACACGCCGGTCATGCGGGATGCGGTGTTCCGAAGGATAGGCGTCGGTACCCCGCCCCAACCCGCCAGGATGAGCGCCAAAGAGGCCCTCCGAGGCGATCATGATGCCGATTTGCTTAGGCTTAGGGCAATATTGCTGAACCGCACAGATCGGGAAAGCCAAGAGGTCCTGGAACTGCAGGAAGGAGATACGACGTTCCGGGCGGAAATGGAAAGGCCAAATGGCGCTCACCCCTTGAACTATATCCTTCCAGGCAGTTTGCTGGAACTGACGGGCATCCGCAGGATCGAAGCGGATGAAGACCGTGTGCCGCGGGCTTTTAGCCTTCTGCTCCGCTCGCCTCGAGACATCATGGTCCTCAAGCACCCGCCCTGGTGGACTCTACGCAGACTGCTTGCGGCTTGGGCGCTGCTTACGTCAGCAGTGCTCGCCGTCTTGACCTGGGTCGGTGTTCTCCGGCGCCGCGTGCGCCGTCAGACCGAGCTGATTCGACAACGGCTGGAAAGCGAAGCCGCCCTGGAAAAGCGCTATCAACGCCTTTTCGAGCGCAACCTCGCCGGCGTCTGCCGGACCTCGCTCGAGGGCAATGTGCTCGAATGCAACGATGCCCTCGCCAGCATGTTGGGTTATGGCTCGCGGGAGGAATTGCTCGGGCGGCAGATTACCGGAACCCTCCACGCATCGGCTGACCGGGAGGCCTTCCTCGCGCAATTGCAGGCCGAGAAGAAGCTCAGCAACCGTGAAGCTCGCTTCGAGAGTAAGCACGGCAGCGAACTTTGGGTCATCGAGAACGCCACGCTTGTGGATGACCCCGACGGCCGTCCCCCCGTGATCGAGAGCACGTGCATTGACATCACCGGGCGCAAGCACGCGGAAGCCGACCTCCTCCAATATGCGCGGGAGCTAGAAACAGCGAAGATTGCCCAGGAGGAACACTCCGGGGAATTGACGCGCCTGGTTGAAGAACTGGCCCACGAGCGCGACCTGCTGGGCACGCTCATGAACAATGTCCCCGACGCCATTTATTTCAAGGATGCTGGGTGCCGTTTTGTTCGCATCAATGCCACCCAGGCCCGGATACTGGGGATTGCGGATCCGGGCGCGGCGCTGGGTAAGACCGACTTCGATTTCTTCCCGCGCGAAGACGCAGAAAACTACTTCGCCAACGAACGAAGGATCGTGGAGACCGGCCAACCTCTGGTTGGCAACCTGGAGCGGGTTCGCGACCGGGGAGGGAAACTGCATTGGTTCTCCAACACGGAAGTTCCGATCAAGGACGCGCAGGGCCGGGTAACGGGAATTGTGGGGGTGGTCCGGGATGTCACCGAGCATCAAAAGACTCTGGAGGCTTTCCGCGAAAGCGAAGGGCGTTACCGGGAACTGTTCGAGAATGCCAGCGACGTCGTCTATACCACCGACCTGAATGGTCATGTGACCTCCCTCAACTGCGTTGGGCAACAACTGTTGGGATATTCGCGGGAAGAGATCACGCAAATGGATCTCGAGTGCCTGGTCGACCCCGATCAAAGGGAGAATTTCAATAAGTGGGGCGAGCGGCTGCTGGCAGGCGAACCCGACCTCAACCTGGAAGTGGACTTAACAGCCAAGGATGGCCGCCGGGTGACACTGGAGGTGAAACCACGCCTGATCTACAAGGACGGCAAGCCGGTGGCGATGCAAGGCATAGGGCGTGACATCACCGGCCGGCACGCGGCGGAAGCGGAGTTGCGCCAAGCACAGAAGCTGGAATCCGTGGGGCGCTTGGCTTCCGGCATTGCCCACGAAATCAATACGCCTATTCAGTTCGTGGGCGACAACACTCGCTTCCTGCAAGATTCCTTCGGCGGTTTGCAAACCCTCCTTGCCAAGTATCAGGAACTTCGCGAGGCCGCGGCCTTCGGGGTGGTCAGCCCTGAGCTCCTGGCAGAAGTGCACCGCATAGAAGAGGAATCGGACTGCGCGTACTTGCTGGAAGAGATTCCCAAAGCACTCACGCAAACCCTTGATGGGGTGACGCGAGTGGCGACCATTGTGCGAGCCATGAAGGAATTCGCCCACCCGGAAAGCAAAGAACTGGCCGCTGCCGATCTCAACCGGGCGCTCCTCAGTACCCTCACCGTGGCGCGCAACGAGCTGAAATATGTGGCCGACGTGGAAACCGAATTGGGCGATCTGCCGCTGGTGGTCTGCAATATCGGGGATTTGAACCAGGTCTTCTTGAACCTTCTGGTGAACGCCGCCCACGCGATCGGGGAGAGCACGAAAGGGACGGGGCAAAAAGGCCTAATCCGGGTGCGTACGGCGTCGGAAGGCGGCGCGGTATTGGTCAGCATCTCCGACACTGGTTGCGGCATTCCGGAGGGCAGCCGCAGCAAAATTTTCGATCCCTTTTTCTCCACCAAGGAAGTGGGGCGCGGAACGGGACAGGGCTTGGCGATTTCCCGGTCCGTGGTGGTTGATCGCCACAAAGGGACTCTGACCTTTGAGAGTGAAGTGGGAAAGGGAACGACCTTCTATGTCCGTTTACCCGTCAGCCCGGCGGCATGCTCCGAGGAAACTAGGGCGGCGTGAGGTGAGTGCTTTTTGTAGACGATGAACCCGGGATTCTGTAGCGGCTGCAGCGCGTGCTGCGTTCCCAACGCCACGCGCGGATCGTTCATGCCGGTGCTCTGAGGCGGTGCCTGAGTACCAAGGCCAACTGATCACGAATTCCGAAGTTGAATTTGGCGCTCCCAGGCCAACTCTTTGAATCTGAATTGCCCGCCTTGATAACCTCGAAAACGGAACGGAGTCTGGATTCTTCGGAAGTAACCCCTCACCTGTCTCCGTCAGCTGACGGACTGATGACTACGCCGGCTGCGGGACACCCTCTCCCCAAGGGAGAGGGTGGCGAGAGTAGCGAGCCGGGTGAGGGGTTTCTTCCCACAGGGGCTAGCAACTTCGGAATTCGGCTTTAACACCTTTCAACTAGCCTTAACTCCTAACAATAAAGCATTTTGAAGTTGTGCTGATTTAAATTGACAATACAGGTTAATTAACTTATATTGGTTAAGTCGATGGGCCAACGCACGCTCACCTTCCAGGTCACTTGAACCAATTCAGGTAATCTGCAATCGCACCTCTTGGACCGAATCTAAGGAGGTCCCCATGGTTGCTCGAAGTCTTTTCTTACATCTCAGGCCCAATCGTGTCGAGGAATTTACGCGCATCATTGAGCAGGAAGTCATTCCGATGATTCGCGGGCTGAAGGGCTTCCAGGACAAGATTGTCTTGGTTACCGCGGGTGGACTGGAAGCGATTGGCCTCAGCTTCTGGGATCGGAAAGAGGATGCAGACGCCTACGGTCGCGGAAAGTTCCGGCAAGTGGTGAAGGCCCTGGCGATGGTCGTTGAGGGTACTCCTCGTGTTGAAACCCGCGAGGTCTCGAACTCGACCTTCCACAAGATCCCGGACCACGCGGCTGTCGAAGGGCGGCGGCTTTTTGATCCGGCCCGGCTGGTCAACGCCGGTCACCCTCATGTTGTTCGGTGAAAAACAACCAGGGAGAAACGAGGCTTCCCATGTTTACAAAACTCATGAAATGGCTTTCGATTATGGCATTGCTCCTGGGGATGTTCCTGACCTCCTCGACGAGCTTCCGAATTGGCTTGGAAATGGTCGTTTGCGTGGCCGCACTCGTGGTAACCGCTCAGGCTTTCCGCACTCATAAGTATTTCTGGGCAATTGGATTTGTAGCCACCGCGGTGCTCTTCAATCCCATCGCGCCTGTCGCGCTTTCTCACGGGATTTTCCTCTTGTTGGATCTGGTTTGCATCGGGACGTTTGTAATCTCTCTCGGTGTACTGCGGTGGGAACCGGCGCTCGCGATGCCGTCGATAACAGGTCGGACTCCGGGAAGCAGATCGCTACGAGAGCCGCATCAGGCCTGGTGACTTGAGCGTTATGCGAATTCCGGTTTGACCTTCCACTCCGTTTTTCGCTTACCTGCAAGCGTGAAATCTGGAGATCTTTCGCGAGTGGCTTGTGAAAGTTCGCCCTCTGTTTCTTGTCCGGTAAAGAGGGGTTCAGGCAAAAGAAGAAACGAGGTGTCCAATGCTTACGAGGCTCATCAAGCGGGTTTACATGCCGGTGTTGCTCGTCGTGCTTCTGTGGCCCACGCCCGGAGGCTATTACGTACGGCTTGGACTCGCGGTCTGTGTGGCGGTCATTTGGGTCCTCCAGACAAGGCAAAACAAGTACCCTCGAAAGGCCGCCTACCTGCCGGCCTCCCCGAAGGTGAAATACGAGGATTAATCCAGACCCGTAGTTTGTACTTAACTCATGCGTGATAAGGAGAGTCAAAATGAATTTTAGACCACTACATGATCGGATGCTGATCAAGCGAATTGAAGAGAAGGAATCCGTGAAGGGTGGAATCATCATTCCCGACACGGCCAAAGAGAAACCGCAAGAAGGCGAAGTCGTCGCCGTGGGGCACGGCAAGAAGACCGAAGAGGGAAAGGTAATCGCCCTGGACGTGAAAGCGGGCGATC
>CAWIUZ010000331.1:0-7938 GCA_963838915.1 uncultured Acidobacteriota bacterium | reverse complement strand
TGGGAGCTCGCGTCATCAAGATCGAGCGGCCGAAGAGTGGAGAAGGCGGCAGGCAAATTGCCATCAAAAACCTGTTCGTGGATGGTGATAGCTTGGCGTTTCACACCATCAATCGCAACAAGGAAAGCTACGCCGCCGATCTGAAAAGCCCAGTGGACTTGGCTCGCGTTAAGCAGCTTATTGCCCGCTCCGATGTCCTGACCCACAACTTCCGGCCGGGCGTCATGGAGAAGATCGGGTTGGATTGGGATTCTGTTCGTCAAATAAATCCACGAATCGTGTACGGCGAAGTTACGGGTTATGGGTCCGAAGGGCCATGGAAAGACAAGCCCGGGCAGGACCTGTTGCTGCAATCGCTATCCGGGTTGACTTGGCTAAGCGGGAATGCGGATGAAGGGCCGGTGCCGATGGGTTTGGCGGTAGTGGACATCCTTTGCGGTTCGCACCTTGTTCAAGGCATACTTGCAGCGCTGATCCGTCGGGCCAAGACCCAAAGGGGCGCTTTTGTGCAGGTGAGCCTGATGGAGTCGATACTTGATTTCCAGTTTGAAGTGATCACGACGCACTTGGCCGACGGTGGGCGGCTACCGCAGCGGAGTAAGAGGTTTAACGCGCATGCATATCTGGCAGCGCCCTACGGAATTTACCCCACGGCGGACGGTTATCTGGCTCTCGCGATGGGCGACTTGATAAAGATCGCCCGGCTGATCGGATGCACGTCATTCGAGGCGTATCTGGACCCGGCGACCTGGTTCACCTGCCGTGACGAGATCCAGCAGATACTCGCGGAAAACTTGGCCACTCGCTCGACGGGTCAGTGGCTCGGGGTTTTGCAGCCAGCAGGCGTATGGTGCTCGGACGTGTTCGACTATGCCAGGCTCATTGCTCACGAAATGTGGAAGGTTCTCAAGATGGACCAGATCGTGCGGCGCGCGGGAGTGGAAATCCACACCACGCGCTGCCCGATTCGTATTGATAACGAAACTTTTTTCAGCCCAAAAGCCGCCCCGCGGGTTGGCGAGGACAATAAATCAATTCAAGAGGAGCTAATACATGCCGGAGAGCACGCCGCCGGAAAAACACCAGCAGATTAAAGTCTGGAATGCCGAAGACTGGCTGTACGAGGACTTTGAGGTCGGCCGCAAAGACCGTTCGATACGCCGAACGATTTCCGAGGGCGAGGCGATGCTCTTCAACAGCCTCGTATTGGATATGCACCCTTATGTGGGCGACGAGATCTTCGCCAAAGAACAAGGAATTTTCGGCCGTCGGCTGGTGGCGGGCTCGATGGTGTTCAGTTATGGGCTGGGGCTGATGGCGCACAATAATGTCAACACCTTCAGCTACGGATATGACAAGCTCCGGTTTATCAAGCCCGTGTTTATTGGTGACACGATTTATACCATCCGCACTAACCTGTTGAAGGAGCCAAAATACAAGGATATGGGCTTGGTGCGCGTGAGCTACGAGGTATTCAAAGACGAAGGCGTGCTCGTGCTCTATTGCGAGCACTTGCAGACCGTGAAATACCGTCATCCGGAGAACTTTCAGGATCAGGTGTTGAAGAAGTGATGTAGCGCTGGCCTTTAGGCTAGCATCGTGCCGACCTGATCGGGGGTACATAATGATGTGACGGACTAACCCCCTCGCCTGTCCGTCGGCTGACGGTCACCCTCGTCCCCAAGGGGGCGAGGGCGTTCAACGGGTTTTCGCCTATGGCAGAAACGATAGGCCCACTCGATGGGATTCTGGTTATCGACCTCAGCCAGTTTCTTTCCGGTCCTTGCGCCAGCCTCCGTCTGGCAGACCTTGGGGCGCGAGTGATCAAGATCGAAAAGCCCGCGAAGGGTGACTTGTGCCGGCAGCTTTACGTTTCGGATGTGGTCCTGGATGGCGAGTCGACCGTGTTCCACGCTATTAACCGCAACAAAGAGAGCTTCGCTGCCGACCTTAAGAAGCCTGAAGATTTAGACAGAGTGAAAAAGCTGATCCGGCGCGCGGATGTGGTCATGCACAATTTTCGCCCCGGAGTGGCGGAGCGGCTGGGCCTGGGGTACGAGTGCGTCCAGCAATTGAACCCCCAGGTGGTGTATGGCCGGGTCAGCGGCTATGGAAAAGAAGGTCCGTGGCGTGATCTTCCCGGGCAGGACCTGCTGGTACAATCCTTGTCAGGTCTCACGTGGCTAAGCGGCAACGCCGATCAGGGGCCGGTGCCGATGGGACTCTCCATCGCCGATATTCTTTGCGGGATGCATTTGGCACAGGGCATCCTGGCCTGCCTCGTCCGCCGGTCGATTACCGGCCGGGGCGGGCTGGTGGACGTGAGCTTGCTCGAATCGCTGCTGGATTTTCAGTTTGAGACGATTACCACATACTTTCACGACGGTGGCCAAGCCACCGAGCGCACCGCTTCGAACAATGCCCACGCCTACCTTGGAGCGCCGTATGGCATTTACCACACCAGCGACGGATACGTCGCGCTGGCCATGGGAAGCGTCACGCAACTGGGAGAGTTACTTGATTGTGAACCACTGCTCGATTTTCAGGATCCCGCCACCTGGTTCACAGAACGCGATCGCATCAAAGCGATCCTTGCAAAGCACCTGGAGACCGGCACAACTGCCCAGTGGCTCGCCATCCTCGAACCCGCCGATATCTGGTGCGCCGAGGTGCTGGATTGGAAGCGGTCTGCTCCAACACGAAGGATTCAGAGCTCTCGAGATGTTGCAGACGGTTCGCCGCAGCAACGGAACGGATTATCGGACCACCCGTTGCCCGATTCGCATTGATGGTCAGCGGCTGTATGCGGAGAAAGGCTCGCCCGACCTCGGTGAAGACACAGAAAGGGTAATCAGGGAGTTCATAGGCGAAACGGACGCCCCTCCTTGATAAGGGGGGGTTAGGGGTGGTTGACCGCACCGCTGCCTTTACCGCCCACCACCCCCAACCCCTCCTCTCACTGAGGAGGGGAGTGGCAAAGACAGCAGGGCAAGGGAGTTAATCCGATGAGTATCATGATGCCTATCATCGACACCCATCAACATCTGATCTACCCGGAAAGGTTTTCTTACTCCTGGACTGCGGGAATCCCACAGTTGGCCGGGAAGGCGTTTCGTTATGAAGATTACCTGAAGGCGATCGAGGGGACCAGCGTGAGGCGCACCATCTTCATGGAATCGGGCGCGGACGACCCATACTGGCAGGAGGAAACTCGCTTCGTTCACACCCTCGCGGGCACGCCAGGGTCGCTGATGGGGGGGATCATCGCCAGTTGCCGGCCGGAGGAAGAACGAGGGTTCGAAACCTACGTCGAGTCGGCCCTGTCGCCGAAACTCGTGGGCCTCAGGAGGATCCTGCATACCGAACCGGATGAGCTGTCCGAGCGGGCCTGTTTTAGCTCGAACGTCCGCTTGCTCGAAAAGTATGAACTCACCTTCGACCTCTGCGTCCTCGCAAGGCAGCTTCCCGTGGCAGCAAAGTTGGCCGAGAAGTGTCCAAACGTGCAGTTCGTGTTGGACCACTGCGGCGTGCCGGACATCGCTACCGGTAAGATCAACTCTTGGCGCCGGAGCATCACCGAGATTGCAAAACTCCCCAATGTGGCCTGCAAGATATCAGGCGTGCTCGCTTATTGTGCGCCGGGCCAGGCTACCTTGGCGGCCGTGCGGCCCTACCTCGAGCACTGTCTGGAACAATTCGGTTGGGACCGCGTGGTGTGGGGGAGCGACTGGCCCGTCTGCACTATCACCAGCGACCTGCGCACCTGGGTGGATGTAACCCTAAAGATCATCTCCGCGGCCGACGAAAGCAATCGGCGCAAGCTTTTGCACGGCAATGCGATTCGGATTTACGGACTGGATGAATTGGTGGCCTAAGAATGTTTGAAAGGTCAAAGACCATGCAAAGAACTACAAACTGCCTGGCGAAAGTCGAGCGCATGAAGAAGGCGCTCGGTCACGAGGAAGCGGATCGCGTGCCCATCAGCGATTTCTTCTGGGGAAGCTTCCTCAGACGCTGGCGCGAAGAACTCGGCTTGGTGCCGGATACAGATATTTACCGCTATTACGACCTCGATTGGATGCAGTTCAATCCCAACCTCGATCCCCACATCAAGCCTTTTGAAATCGTCTTCGAGAACGATGACGAAGTCGTCGTTCGCACAGGATTCGAGGCGCTCATTCGGAAAAAGTTGGCGTACCCCATGCCGGATTTTCTGAGTTTTGATACTGACACGATCGAAAAGATGGAGGTTTTCAAGTTCGACGACCCATGGGACGAACGCCGCTACTTCCGCGGGGGCGATGACCAAATCAACGGAGTGGGCGACGGGTTTGCGCGCAACCTGGATGCCTTTGTCGACCGCCTCAAGCCCGCCTGGCCGGACTTCCCGATCTTTGGCGGAGTCTGTGAAGCGCACGAGATGCTTTGGCGCATTATCGGTTCGGAAAACGTCATGCTCTGGATCGGCCTCTACCCTGACGAAATTGGAAAGTTCGTGGAGCGGATCAACGCCTTCAGTCTGGAGGTCGTGAAAGCGCAGATCAAAGCGGCGGGAAGCTTGCTCGACGGTATGGTGATCTGGGGCGACGTGGCGTACAAGAACGGCATGTTCTTCTCGCCCGCTTATTGGCGGAAATACTTCAAGCCGGGCGTGAAAGCACTGGTCGAGGAATGCCACGCGCATGGCCTGCCAGTGATCTACCACGGTTGCGGCAACGCTTCCAGCATTTTCGAGGACTTCATTGAAATCGGCATCGACGCCTACAATCCTCTGGAAGCCAAGGCTGGCCTGGATGTGGTCGAGTTGCGGCGCCGCTTCGGCCACCGCCTGGGCTTTTGCGGCAACATGGACGTCATACTGTGGGCGGCCGCGGACCGCGAAGAGTTGAAGCGGGCGGTGCTGACGAAGCTCAATGCGGCTAAAGGCGGCGGCTTCATCTTCCAGTCCGATCATTCCGTCCCCAGTAGTGTCTCTGGTCAGAATTATGATTACGTCGTAAGGCTGGTTCGCGAGTATGGACAATACCCGCTGCAATTGGGTGAATTCGACATTCCCGGCCTTGCCTAAGTCGCGCCGCAAAGACTCCGAGGGGAGCCGGTGTGTCTCCTGTCACATGCCGCGAATCATGAACGAGCTGATGTCACGCGCCCGGACTCATCGAATAGACGATATTCCGAACGCTCGCATGACTGAAAAGTTTGGACCCCAGCAAAGTCCCAATGCCTGCTTGTTGTGTCACGGCGACAAGAACGCGGCATGGCTCGCGCAAGAGATGGAAACGAGATGGAACGCCCGCAAACCTCCAGTCTCCGCCAGCGGCAAGTAACGCGGGTTCATTCCCACGTCATCAGAACATACAAAAGACTCGAGCAATTGAGGTCCTGAACCGAAGGCACCTTGGAGTGCGGTAGCGCCAGCTACCGCCGTTCGCTCGAATTCCAGGGCGGCAGCTTCGCTGCCGCACTCCACCCGAGCGCGTGCCCAACGATTAATCGTGGGTGGCTCCGAGCAGGCGCTCGTACGCCTTCCGGTAGTCGGGATCGAGAGGGTCGAGTTGGTATGCAGCGCGGAACTGTTGCAGGGCCTCCTGGCTGTTGCGTTGGCGCTCGAGCGCGAAGCCGAGCAAGTAATGAGCGCCTGCGTCGTGTTGCTCGTGCCGTTCCGAGATGCGCCGGCAATCGCTTCCGCCTGGCCCCGTCCGTAAAGAAACTGCGGAGATCCTTCGCTTCGCTCAGGATGACAACGCGAAGGACTGTCTTCTTGCGTCCCGGGCCTGGCTCGGAGATACGCTACGAATGTGGGATTATTGAGGCAGCGCGGGCTCCTGCTCCTGATTCGTCCGGCCCTCGATCATTTCGAGAGCGGATAACGCGCCGGTGTTATGGGGTGAGATTTTGAGCGCCTGCCGAATCTGTTCCCTCGCACCTTTCAGGTCTCCCTGGCGGGCCATCAGCAGGCCCAAATTGACGAAGGCTCGCGCGTAGTGGGGGTCGTTCTGGGTCGCCTGACGAAAGAGGGTGGTGGCTTCGGACTCCTTCCCCTGTCGGCTGTAGACGACACCCAGGTTGTTCTGAGCCTCTGCGAATTTCGGGTTAATCTCGAGCGCCGCCTGAAACTCCCGTTCCGCTGCGTCCAACTTGCCTTCTGACAAATACGCCAGGCCCAGGTCGTTGCGCGTGGGGGCCACGCTTGGATCTATTTGGAGGGCCCTCTGCAATGCGTTCTTTTGACCTTCTCGGTCGCCGAGCTTCGCAAGCGCCAGCGAGAGATTGTATTGCCACTGGGCGTTCTCGGGATCGAGTTGGACAGCCTTGCGATACGCCTCGGCAGCTTCCTGCGGCTTCCCCTCCTGCAAGAGGCGGTTGCCTTCGTTGTTGAGCGTCCCGGCGCTGATTTCCTCGCCCGCCTGGTTCTTCAGTCTTTGAAATATCTCCATCTCCTGCTGCGAGCGGTTTATGTCCCCTTGCTTTTGAAGTTGAAGCGCAAGTTGGTAATGAGTGTCGGCGAAATCAGGATTGATTTTCTCCGCCGCGCGTAGTTGTTCGATGGCTTCCTCGGTCTTCCCAGCCTTTGCTAATGAGGACCCAAGGTCATAGCGGATTTGGTAGTCGTCGGGCCTCAACTGTCGCGCGCGCTCAAGAAGTTCAACAGCCCTGGAGAGCTGGGCGAGGCCTGCGTAGGCAGAACCCAACAGGTGAAGGCCCTCAGCGTCGTTGGGCCGGTGGAGGACGTACTCGCTCAGGTATTCAACGGCACCTGAAAACTGGCCAGTCTGTACGAGCACCTTGGCCAATGAGTACCTCGCCGCATCAAAATGAGGATCAATGCGAATCGCCTTTTTGAAATCGGCGACCGCCCTTTGGTATCCGAGAGCCGGCCCCTGCTTTGCGTACACAGTTCCCAAATTGAAGTATGCCTCGGCGTTGTTCGGATGGGCTTTGATCACCTGCTCGAGGGTTCTAATGGCTTGATCGGAGTCGCCGCTCTCAGCGTAGGCCACGGCAAGAGTGGTCTGAAGCTGAGCCGTCATATCCGGCGGCGCCGGCGTTTTCAGGGCGTCTTGAAGATATGCCAGCGCTGCAGTGTAGCGCTTCTGATCAATCAGGACCTGTCCGAGACTCAGAGCGGCCGCTGCGAACCCCGGGTCGCACTTGAGCGCCTGCTTGAATTCCTCCTCCGCCTCCTCCAACTTCCCCTGCTGCTCGAGAAGGCTTCCCAGCGTATCGTGCGCTTCCGGCGAGCCAGGTTTTTGTTGGATCAAGATGTGGAGATGCTCGGCAGCCTTCTTCTCTTCGCCTTTCTGGATTAACACCAGAGCCAGGTTATAGCGAGCTCGCCAGTCCTGCTCATCAAGGCGCAAGGCTTCCTCAAAGGCCGGGACCGCGCAGTTCAGGTTGTGCGCCTCTGCAAACGCAGCCCCGAGCGCGTTGTATGCCCCTGCGGTAGCGTTGTGCGTTACGGCCGCTAAGAGTTCGCCCACACGCCGGTCCGGCTTGCCCAGATTCTGGCAGATAGCAGGCAGAGATCGTAGCGGCCAGGAGCCGGATTCCTGCGCCCGCACCGAGGTCGCAGACACAACTGCGAAGCAAATAACTGCGCCCATAATGAGGTGCATTCGGATCAATGTTGACTTGGGGCCCATAGTTGGCATTTCTAACGCCCCTTGTATATCATATACCCCGTGGTTTTAAAGGGGCACTCAGCGATCGGATACGAAAACAGTTTTTCCACCAGGACTTGCGGGTTGAAATGCCGAAAAGCCGGCCGGGCGATCACATGTCCGTTCGCAAGATTACCTGGGGGGATTTCTCTCCCCGCTATCGAGTTTAACTCGGCGCCGGAAGGCCGTGGCTTTACAGGCTTCGGCGAAACTCGTTAACGCTGTCATTCTGAGCGAAGCGAAGAATCCCCGCAGTTGCTGTTGAAAAGAACTGAAC
>CAWIUZ010000330.1:0-18935 GCA_963838915.1 uncultured Acidobacteriota bacterium | reverse complement strand
GATGGCGGTAAGTGGCGCCCAGGAAGGCGTACGAGCGACTGGAAGGGTCGACCTCGAGGAGCTTCTGGAAGGCGGGGAGTGCCTGATCGACCTTTCCCGACACGAAGTAGGATTCGCCCAGCGCCGCGAGGAGTTCGGGACGGCGAGGATCGACTTTCAGCCCTTCCTCGAGCAGCGGGATGGCGTCTCCGTAAAAGCCCTGCTTCATGCTGAGGCGCGCCGTCAACAGGATCACGTTCGTGTTGCGTGGGGACAGCTTGCGCGCCCGGACGAGGAGATCGAGGGCGTCAAGGTCTTTGCCCAGGTTGGCGTAGGCTTGCGCCATGAAATAGAGCGTCTCGACAGAGTCGGGCGAGAGCTTCAGCGCCCGGTCGAGGATCGCGAGAGCCTTCTCATTATCCCCACTCTCGAGGTAGGCGTGGCCGAGGTTGTGAAGAATCTCGAAGGTGCCGGGCTCGAGCGCGTCGGCGGCTTCGAATTCGTGGATGGCCTCGCCGTACTGCGCTTGTTTCGCCAGAATCACACCCAGCGTGAAATGGGCGCGGATGTCGTCCTGAGCGTGCTCCGAGAAGGCGTGCGCGAGCGCGAGGCCTTTCTCTTTCCGGCCGGCGGCCAAATATGCTTGGATCAGGTTGATTTGCGTCTCGGTCGAGCCAGGATCGATTGCGAGCGCCTGCTGGAACGCCTCAACGGCCCCACTGAATTCCTTTTCATCGCCCAGCGCCATCCCCAGCAGGTTTAGGCCGTCAAGGCTCCTAGGCGCCAGCTTGAGTCCGGCGCGGATCTCCGCCTCGGCGAGTTTAGGCGTGTGTTGCGCGAGCAGTTTCTGGCCGGCGGCGAAATGCTCGGCGGCAGGCGAGAGTTTTGCGGTGGTCGGCGAGGGGGATGAAGTCTGTGCGCACCGCAGGAGAACCGGAACTTGGAGCGCCACGAAGAGCAGGGCGACCTGCCAAACCAACTTCGCCGCGGGCAAGCCGGTTGCTCGCTGGACGACTGTGTCCGAACTTCTTTGCGCCCTCATGAGGATGAGTGTAGCCCTGTTATCTTCGTCGGGGCAATCCGCCAGCCGGCGGTTGGTTGCGCGGGGCAGCCGCACATAGGGGTTAACTTACGCGGCCTGACCCCGGAGCCGCGGAGCGGCGCCAGAGAATAGCCCACGGCGTGAGCCGTGGGACTCGGCGTCGAGTTAATTTTCACAGCCCCGGAAGGGGCGACAGACCCGGTGGGTGAGGCTCTGCCGCCCCTCCGGGGCTGAGGAGGTTTTGGAGGTGCCACTCGATCCCACGGCTCACGCCATGGGCTACCCTCTGTCGGCCCTCCGGGCCTCTACGGATCGCCACTCGAACTCCATGGGGGCCTTAAGCTAACGCTTGTGAAGCGGGCACGAGGGCCGGCCCTACGAAGTCTACCGGCCAAGTTTTTCAAGCATGCTTTTTGCCATCGCGTGGTCGGGATGCCGGGCGAGTAATTGTTGCAGAATCTCCCGAGCGCGATCTTTCTCTCCCTGCCCCACGTAGAGCCGCGCCAAGTTGAGGTAAGGCTGATCGAAGTCGGCCGCCGCATGCAAGGCTCTCGCAAACAAGTCTTGAGCGTCTGCGGTCTTGCCCTCGTGCACGAATAGTACGCCGAGGTTATTTAGCGCTTCCGGGTAGTCGGGGCGAATTTCGAGCGCATGTTGCCAGTATTTAAGCGCCCGGTCGGTTTCGTTCAGTTGTGCATAAAGCATGCCGGCGCCGTAATTCACCTCCGGGTCGTCGGGAGCCAACGCCACGGCGCGATCTAGCGCCTGCTTTGCCTCGGTGAAACGTTGCTCGCGGCGATAGACATTCCCCAGGTTGTAGTACGCCAGCGCGTAATCGGCCCTCTGGTCGATCGCCTGTTGGAAAAAACGGATGGCCTGGGCACTATCGCCCGCTTGCACTGCCAGCAATCCGAGGTTGTTGAGCGCGTCGGGATATTCGTGGCGCAACTCGAGCGCGCGCTCGAGGTGGCGGCGGGCTTCGTCAGCTTTCCCTTGCTTCAGGTACAGCGTCCCCAGATTGTAATGCGCCTCGGCGTAATCGGGATCAGTCTCGAGCGCCAAGTTGAATTCCTGAATCGCCTGGTCGTAGTATCCCGCCTGCGAAAAGGCTGCGCCGTAGGTGAACTCGTTGCGCCGAAATTCCGCCAGGTGGAGCGTGCCAGGAAAGGGGAGCGCCAGCTTTATTCTCTCTTCGGCGGTTTGCGGGATCCGATCACAGTCCGCGGTCAAGCGCGCGGCGTCGGCGGCCCCCTGATAGACCTTCACGATGAACCCTTTGCTATCGATGAGAAACGTGGTGGGCAAGCCCAGATTGCGCCGCCGGTCGAACATGAAGTGGTAAACCAGATTGTAGATCCCAGCCACTTCATCACTGGCAAGGAGGACAGGCAACCTCAGCGAATTGGCGCGCGCGAAGGAGCGGACCTGCGTCGCATCTTCCGGCTTATCGAGGTTGACGGCCAGCAACTCGAGCGCCTTCCTCAATGCCACGGAACGATCCAGCACCCTGAGGGTTTCGAGGCTGGGTGGACTCCCGGTGGCCCAGAAGTTCAGGGCCACGAGCTTGCCCCTCACATCAGAGAGCCGGTGCTTCAGCCCGCTGAGATCCGGCAGTTCGAAATCTGGAGCCAGGATGGGATCGACCAACCAGGTTTCGCTGGAGGCAGGCGGCGGCTCGGCGGTCGGTGGAGGAGGGATCGCAGCGAGAGGCCGGTGGGGACGGAACGGCACCGCCTGGAACTTCTCCGAGCCCTCTTCAATCTCGATGCGATGATTGGCCGGCAGTCCCTCGAAGTGCTGCACATCGCCATTCGGCCAGCGAATTTCGGCGCTTGCGGATGCGGCCTTGCCGATTCCAAAGAAAACCTCCTTGCTGTGCTGGGAAGGGAACCCTGTGCCGGCTTGAAGCATTTTGACCTGACGCCCTTCCGTAGTGGTGAGGATAATCACCGCGCCTACGGCGTCGCGATTGCTCTTGGTCCCGCGCAGTCTAAGGGCGAGCGCGTTGCCCAGATCGGGCGCCTCCGAACGCAGGATGCGCAGTTGAGGTCCCGTCCGATTCTTCAGAGCAATTTCGAGCCGCCCGTCGTGGTCGAAGTCGGCGAGAGCGAACGCGCGGCTGTCATCCTGGAAATCCAGGCCGACCGCTCCGGAGATATCGGAGAAGGTCCCGTCTCCATTGTTAAAAAAGAAAACATTGCGCAGATATCCTGCCCAGGTGCCGTCAGAACGAATCAATTCATTGATGGCGTTCCAGCCGAGTTCGTAAGCGACGGTGGGATGCGCGTCCGGCGGTGACTGCGCCACCACGTGTTGCCAGAAGAAGCTCTCGAGATCATCGCGAGTGGGGCCGGAGATCATCCCGTTGGCGATGTAAAGGTGCGAGCGTCCGTCGTGAGCGAAATCCCAGGCGTGGCAGGACCACGACCACCCGGCTTGTTCGACTCCCGCTGCCGCGCTGCGATCCTCAAAGCGGCCGTTGCCGAGATTCCGGAAGAGGGAATTCCCCTTGGCGTGATGACGGACGAGGGCGCGGACATCCGGAGGCATCCGTTCGAGAAAACTCGTTTGGGAGGTCAACCGCATGCCGGAGGTTTCCCACATGTCGGAGACGTACAGGTCGAAATTCAGATCGTTGTCGTAATCGAACCAGCAGGAACTCATGCCCGGCCCAACGTCTACAACCCCGACTTCCTCGGCCACATCGGTGAACTTCCCGTTGCGATCGTTGTGGTAGAGATTCTTCCGCCCGAAGTCGTTCACTACGTACAAATCCGGCCAACCGTCGATGTCGTAGTCGCACCAGGTGCAGTCGAAGCTGAAACGGTCGTTATTCTGGTTAAGGCCCGTGGCCTCGGTGACATCCCGGAAGGTGGCGTCGCCCTCGTTGTGGAAGAGGAAGTTGGGCGGGCCGTTGCGCGCGTCGTAGTAGGGAAGTGGAAAGTGGTATTGCTCGAGCCCCTTATAGTAACTATACAAACAGAAATAGATGTCCAGGCGCCCATCGCGATCATAGTCGCCGAAGGCAGCGCCAGTGAAGGTTCCCTGCGAAGGCCGCGCAAAATGAAACGCCTGAGGCTTTAGCTTGAACTTCCCGTTCCCCTGATTGAGGAAGAGCAGAGGCCCGTTGGCGGTAATCACCACCAGGTCTTGAAGACCGATGTTTCGGATGTCCGCGAAAAGGGCACAGGGAGAGTTATCCAGGACGTCTACACCGGCTGCTTCCGTCACGTCTTCGAAAGTTCCGTCGCCGCGATTGCGGTATAGGCGGTTGGGAATTCCGGAAGGCTGGCAGATGTAAAGGTCGTCGAAGCCGTCGTTATCGTAGTCAGCGGCTGCGATGCCGTTGTTGCCGTAGGTGTCGATGCCCGTTGCCCCGTCGAGCACCGTGCGCCAGTAATCCGTGCCGCGCAGCATTTGCGTGTGGTAGGAAGACACACCCTTCAGGGCACTCGAAGTGATGTCCACAAATATCGGTTGAGCGCAGAAACTTTGGATTTCGGAAAGGGGCTGCCACTTCTTCGCGACCCACCCGCCTTCCGCGCTATGTTCCCATTCGATTTCCCAAACGCCGATTCGCTCAAGGCGGTAGAGGCGTACCCCTGTCCCTACCAATACGAAACGGACCTGGGTCTTGACAAGGGGCGGCGCGGTGGAAATCATTTCGAGATCCGCGACCTTGAATTCAGCCGTCAGGATCTCCGAAGTCCGCTCCAAAGTGGATTGGAGTTGGTCAAGAAAGGCATCGCGGCCAAGTGACAGTTCAGTGGAAAAGCTCGCCCGCTGGAGTTTCAGGGCCGCAGCGCCGCGGATTTCGTGCAATTCTTGCGGCCGAGGCGACGCCGCCGCAAGTTGCGGCGAAAGAAACTGGGCAAGCATTCGCACATTATTCGGACTTTTGCGAAGTGCGCTTCCCCATTGTGCAAGCTGAGCTTCGATTTCGCGGCTGAATCGCTCGCTGGGAAAATCGTCTTCGTTCTGCCGGGCTTTTCGGATCAATTCCTCAAGGGGCGAACGCACCGGATAATGCGGAACAATGCGATAATCCGCGTACGGCGGAGGGACCGCAGCCATCGCCGCAGAGGCAGCGCAAAGTCTCGGTTTCCAGAGACTCTGCGGCTTTCGGATGGCGGCCGGACCATACAATGGCGCCGGGAGAAGCAGTGCGGATGTGCAACCGCACATCCCCAGGAAATCGCGCCGCGTGAGCCCGCCTTTATGCCGCCGTGGAGGAATTCCCATCAACGCACACGCTCTCGAAGTGCTGGATCGGGTTCCGGAGCCCGCCGGGGCGGGCGCAAGAATGTGGCCCACGGCGACAGCCGTGGGGAGAAAGCAGAGTCGATGCGCCTGAAAAGCCCCGGGCGGGGCGACAGAGCTGTCTTGATTGTCGCAGATCTTCTGTCGCCACTACGTGGCTCTGCGTGCTCTCTGTCTGCCGCGATCCCACGGCTGGGCGCCGTGGGCCACATTCTTGCGCCGCTGATGCGGCTTGGCGTGGGGCGACGGGCTTATTCTAGCGCCTATGCCCCAGGGGAGAGGGCCGCCCTTTCATGGCTTTTCCCCACATACGACCTACGACATGCCACCTACGGCCAACGAATCCAAAATCTTAAATCGAAAATCGTCACGCCCTGCTGATCTCGTCCAGAAGCTGCCGCAGCCTCGTCATCGGGACCTGCACCTGGCCGAAGCGGAGCAGGTTGTAGAGGCGCGTGAACTCCCCGACGCGCGAGCCGAGGCGGGTCCCCGCCAGCGACTTAGCGAATTCCCAGGGTGTCAGCGCAGTCGGCTTCGAGTAGCCTTTCTTTCGCAGGGTCTTCAGCAACCTTTGATAGGACATTGTAGCCTGGCCAGGGCTCATAGTGAGCTCGCGGCGCCCAAACCTCCACAGCCAGAAAAAGCGGATCTCGGCCAGCGAGCCGCCCTTTTCGCCCGCCACCAGCGCGGCCAGGATGGTGGCCATGATGAGAAACATGAGCAGCTTGTGCGACATCAGCCAGCCTTCGATGGCGTAGGCCACTCGTACTGCTCGCCGCTTAAACTGGTCGGCATGACCAAGGAATTCCTGTTGGAAGTCCCTGGAGGTTTGTTCCACCTGCCGGGCCAGCCGAATTTGGTGGCTGAAATCGTAGTTGATCACCCACTCGCTCCAGAAAAGGCTCAGGGCATCGAGGTAATCGTCCCAGGCTCCGGCGCGGATGGGATTGGGATCGGCAGGCGTGGGATCAAAAGTGATCCAGCCGTATTTCGGAAAATACACTTCCACCCAACTATGAGCGTCGCGGGCGCGCACCACGAAATCCTTGCCGACGCGATTATAGGTACCTGTTTGAAATCCATTCACCAGCCGCGACGGGATATTAAGTGTACGCAGCATCACAGCCATCGCAGCAGCAAAGTACTCGCAATAGCCTGACCGGGATTTGAACAGGAAACTGACGATGAGATCTTTGGGCTCAATGGCGGTCGGATCGAGTGTGTACCGAAAACTGCCGCGAAGGTAATTCTGAATTGCGGTAGCGCGGTCGTAATTGTTTGCGGCGGAGGAGGTGACTTGCCGGGCAAGATCCGCAACCTTCCGGTCCAAGTCGGGAAGCCGCAGATACACCAGGCGAACATCTTCAGGGTAGTCGGTGGAGGCTCGCTGCAACTCACGGACCGAAGGCAGCCCGGCCTCCGACACGGCGTCGTAGGCCATCGGCACGAAAGAATATTGGGGGCTATGCAGGGAGCCCGTTTCATCAACATTCAACAAGTGAAACCGGCCCAGAATCTCCTGGGGGGTTGGGGCGGCGAAGACGACGTCGGTCGAGAGGGCGGAACGAAGAACGTGGTAGCGAAGCGGGTGGTGCGAACGGCTCTGCCAACCCTCCGCGCGGGGAAGAACAATGCGCTGTTCAGATGCCGGGGTAATCGGTATTTGTTCCGTATTGTCGTTGAACCAGTGCGTGCCGTCGAAGCTGGTTAGACCCACACCGCGCCATTTCACGCCCTGGAATTGCCTGGGATCCCCTTCCACCGTCACACGCATCACCACCATGGGGGAACGGAGGATCTTGCGGATGTCACCAAGATTGACCGTCTCGGAAAAGCCCGTAATGTTCTGGGACTGCGCTGAGAGCGCGGTCAGAAACCCGGTGCGATAGCGCGGGATTACGAAAAAAAGAAATGCGCCCAGAAGAAATATGCCGGTCGCCAGCCCCACCGCCGCCTTCATCAGCGCCCTTTCGACCGCTGTCCGGTTCTGGCGAGGCTTCCGGAAAGGGCCTTCCGGCGCGCGGCGAGCCGACTCCATTCCTCGCTTGATTTCATAGCTGATGAAGGTCGAGATGGCTAGAATAATGTAGAAACCGAAGAATATAAGGAAGGTTGTGCCGACCGTCAGGATGGCGCTTGCCAGCATCATCATGAACGATAGGGTGGCAAGATAGCCGTAATCGCGATAAGTCCGTGCCGAAAAAATCTTGATGACGGTTGTGAACAAGACGAGGTGGACGGTTGCGGTCAACATCTTGTCCAGCAGGCCGGGGCCCGGCGAGAAGATCAAGAAGTCGAGCGCATAAAAGAAAATGTAAAAGATGGAAATCCGCGTGACGGTGCGCGGGGAGAGTGAAAAGTCGGCTTCGCGCGAATAGCTCCAAAGCTTCACACCCAACGCGATAGAAACCACCACGGTGGAGACGAAGTCCAACTTCCCCGTCATCGCGACAGTGACAAAGGCGGTAGCCAGGGTCAAGAGAAGGGAGACCTCAAAGTACCTCTGCACGCTGATGTTGGATTGAAGCTTGAGGAGCGCGGAGGAGTCGGTCTGTGCGGCCTTTGCCATGAGCGGTACTTTCCTTGCGGATTACATTTTAACCCAGGACGGGCTTCACCACAGAGATCACGGAGCGCACGGAGCAAAAGTCATAGCGTTTCCCACTGAACCACGAAGGGTGAGTTTCGTCGCGCTGCGCGAAGAAAAGCAGATCCTTCCCTGCTATGAGAATGGCGGAAGCTTTTGTTGAAAATACAGGAGTTACCTCCAAAGAGCCATTTTCATGCACAGTGGTGAGCCGAAGGATCATGGAGTCTGCGCTCAGGATGACATGTCATTCTGAGCCCGGTCATTCATTCTGAGCCCGTTCTCTCCGCCCAGGGTAAACTGCGCGAAGAATTTGCATTTGGTTGCGGCTTCGCGGCACTGTGTTCTCTGTGCCCTCTGTGGTATAAGCCTTTCAGAACACTTGCTGCGCGATCTTCCGGGCCAATTGCGAAATGGCAGCCTGCCCCAAGCTCGAAATAGGAAACCATCGAAGCCGTTTCTTGCGGGATACTTTCGATAGCTCCGCGGCGTAAGCGTGCACGCGAATGGAGCGGTAAGTGATGCCGTGGTGGAGCTCAGCGATGCAGTCCTGGCGGGTGAGGGCGGCAAACCCGAACCCGGCTAGCTTATCACGCAAACTCTCGAGCGCCTCCGCGCGTGACCTGCCGAAAGCGGAGGGGAAATTCCATAGGTCGTCTAGAAGTCCATCGTCCAGGCCACGCGCCATGGCCACGCGCGGTCCGCGCCGTAGGATAGCGGCGGCAAGGTAATGGGATTCCGCCGCGCGCCGGGGACGCGGCTGGGGGAAGACTTCGGGATTCCCTGTCTTGTAGCCCAGGCACCAGCCTCGAACTGGACAGGCCGCGCATCGGGGAGAGCGAGGCAGGCATATGGTTTGCCCTAGCTCCATCAACGCCTGATTGAAGTTGCCGGGCCTGCGACGTGAAAGCAGGCGCTCGAGTTCGGCTTCGACAGCGCGGCGGAAGCCGGCTTGGTGGAGATTGCCCTCCAGCGCCGCCAGGCGCGAAAGGACTCGAGCCACATTTCCGTCCAGCAACGTGTAGGGCAGGTCAAAGGCGATGCTCAATACGGCCCGAGCTGTGTAATCCCCAATGCCGGGCAGTGAACGGATTTGCGTACAGTCCCGAGGAAATACTCCCGCAAATCTGTGGACCAGTTCTTTAGCAGCCTGGTGCAAGTGGCGCGCGCGGCGATAGTAGCCAAGCCCTGACCATAGCTCGAGAACACGCTCTAGAGGGGCGCGCGCGAGGTCAGCCACCGTCGGAAACGCCTCAAGAAAGCGTTGATAATACGGGATCACCGTCGCCACCTGGGTCTGCTGGAGCATTACTTCGGAAACCCAGACTGCGTACGGGTCACCGCTCTTACGCCAAGGGAGGGAACGCGCATTCCGGCGAAACCACGCCAGCAGCGCCCTCCGAACGGGAGCTTCGTCCTGGTGCGTCAGGTTCATCCGCTTCATACTAACGCTTTTTGTTGTGGAGATGTCAGGCCCCCGGTACCGTTGCGCGGGCTCTACAGACAGAGAAGGAAACCCTGCAGCCTGTCATTCTGAGCGCAGACTTCATGATCCTTCGGCTCACCACTGTGCATGAAAATGGCTCTTTGGAGGTAACTCCTGTATTTTCAACAAAAGCTTCCGCCATTTTCATAGCAGCGAAGAATCTCCGCAGTTGTGGTTTCTAAGAACTGCAAAGATCCTTCGTCGCCTTAGGCTCCTCAGGATGACAGTCTTTGACAGCTCATCCACTGCCTGTTTAGGCCACCGTTTGCCGACGTGAAGGTCGGCGCTACCTCCAAATTAAGACAGTGCGGGCTGTGCACGATAATTGCTTTCCGTGCGAGTTCGTGTTAGGTTGGCAACGTCGAACCATGGCAGGGCGTTCAGGCTAACTCGAGGTGCACCACGGCGAAGAAATCTTCCACTCTTTGGAAATGGGTCGCAGGCGCCGCGGTGGCCCTGTGTGCGGCGGCCCCGTTGCCCTCACAAGCGCTGCGCCTTTCTCCAAATGCCCGACTTTTCCACTATCAACCGGGAAACGCTCAATTGGTTTTAGGAAAATCCCGTGAGGCCTCGCAGGATTTCCTAGCCGCGCAGTCCCTCCATCCCGATATGCCGGCGGAGTTTCACATCAAGCTTGCCAACTCCTACCTGAAGATGGCCGAGTATTCGAAGGCTCTCACGGAAATTGACACCTATTTACGACTGAGCCCGCAAGGGCCATACGCCGCCAGCGCAACGAAGGTCGCCGAGAAGTTGCGGAGCGGCGGCGCAAACGACGCGGTGTCCCAAACGGAAACGCCCTCTACCGCCAAGCCATGAGTGGAACGATCAGGACACTCCGCAACTGGTGTCGTGTCCCAGAAGTAAGTGAAGTGCGCGGGGCCGGGATGCCGTTCGTCGGTGCAGCGCCGTATAACGATAGCCGCTTTGAAGCCCCGTCAGGGGCGGCAGAGTTTAGCCCACGGCGTAAGCCGTGGGTCGCGATAGCCCACCCTCACCCCCATCCCCTCTCCCGCCCAGCGGGAGAGGGGCGCCGAAGGCGGGGTGAGGGCCATCTAACCCAGGGCTTACGCCCTGGGCTACTCTATGCCGCCCCTGGCGGGGCTCTAAGAAACGGTCGCGCTGAGAAAGACTCTCTTGACGAACCTCTGACTCGGGACACTCGTGTTTGGCATCCCATAGACATTCGTCCGCACTTTATACGCGGTTTCGAACTGGCGCAGGCTTGATTTGTCTGCCCAGGTAGTTGACACTTTCCAGTTTGATTTGGCTCGAACGGGCGGGGCTCGGGCTACACTTGTAATTAGAAACCTTAGCGGCCCCTTTCGTGGCACAGCGCGTGTGGAGGAGACTAAAACCTCAATGGCTGACGATAAGAGCACATCCTGGACGCGTAGGCAGATCATTCAAGGAGCGGCAGTCACCGCGGCGCAGGCACTCTTGCCGGTGGCCAAGGCCGGTCGATTATCCGCACAAGCACAGGCAGCAGCCCCTGCGCCGCAGGAGCAAGCCTCAGCGCCGAAGTTTGTTTCCGCGCAGCCGGTTTGGCCCAAGGGGCTCGAGCGCGAGAAGAATCTCTTTGTAGGCTTTCGAGCTTCATTTGAGGCCTCAGACCAGCATCCCGTTCTACTTCGCGTTACCGGCTCTACCGTCTATCGGATATTCGTGAACGGAGCTTTTCGCGGCTACGGACCCGCTCGCGGGCCGCACGGCTACTACAGAGTAGACGAGTGGGATCTCACACCGGCTCTGCGTTCGGGGCGAAACTTAGTGGCCATCGAAGTTGCCGGCTATAATGTGAATAGTTACTACCTCCTTGACCAACCCTCGTTCCTCGAGACGGAAGTGGCGGCGGGAGCCAGCGTGCTTGCCTCTACTGCGGGAAGAGGAAGTCCGTTCGAGGCCGCCATCCTCAGTGAGCGAGTGCAGAAGGCGCAGCGGTACAGTTTCCAGCGGCCTTTCTCGGAAGTCTATCGGCTACGAGTTGGATACGAACGCTGGCGCAGCGACGCCTCCTCGACTTTTCAAGCGCTCGAGTGCTCAGTAGCTTCTCCCAAGCAACTTCTCCCGCGCCGCGTTCCTTATCCGGATTTCGCTCTGAGACGCCCTGTCAAACGCGTGTCTCGCGGCACCGTGCGGACAGGCGTGCCGGTGGAAAGGCCGTGGAAAGATCGGTCCCTCACAGGGATTGGCGACAAGCTGGGCGGATTTCCGGAAAGCGAGCTCGAGGTAATCCCCTCCCTCGAGCTTCAGCATGTGGCCCCGGTGTCGCCCGAGACTCTCAACCTCCCTTACGCCGCAGGGGAACGAATTGAAGTTGGGCCGTACGCTCAACACATCGTCGACTTCGGCGCCGACGTTACGGGTTTTATCGGAGCGAAGGTGAATTGTTCAAAGGCCGGGCGGCTCTTCCTGGTCTTCGACGAACTTCTAACCGACGGCGACGTGGACTTCAGACGGCTTTCCTGCGTCAACATCGTGAGCTACGAACTCGCTGAGGGTAGCTTCGCGCTCGAGGCTTTCGAGCCTTACACGCTTCGCTTTCTGAAGCTGCTGGTTCTCGAGGGTGAATGCGAGTTCGATGATGTTTATGTGCGCGAATATGCCAATCCAGATGTCCGCCAGGCGCACTTTCAGGCCAGCGATGAGAGGCTCAACAAGCTGTTTGCCGCCGGGCGCGAGACCTATCGGCAGAATGCCGTCGACGTCTTCACCGACTGCCCCTCCCGGGAAAGAGCCGGCTGGCTCTGCGACAGCTTCTTCACTTCGCGCGCCGCCCTCGACATCAGCGGCTCCACCACGATGGAGAAGAACTTCTTTGAAAACTTCCAACTGCCTCCGCACTTCGCATTCATCCCGGACGGCATGCTGCCAATGTGCTATCCCGCCGATCACAACGACGGCAATTTCATTCCTAACTGGTCCCTCTGGTTCGTTCTTCAGCTCGAGGAGTATCTCACCCGCAGCGGCGACCGCCAGACCGTCGAGGCGCTGCGCCCCAAGCTCACGCGCCTGTTCGAATACTTCCAGCGTTTCGAGAACCAGGACGGATTGCTCGAGAAACTCGACGGTTGGGTCTTCGTCGAATGGTCCAAAGCCAATGACTACGTGCAGGACGTGAACTATCCCTCCAACATGCTCTATGCTGCCGCGCTCGACGCTGCGGCGCGGATGTATTACTTCCACCCATGGGCGGATAAGGCCGCGAGGGTGCGCGAGACGGTGAGGCGCCAGTCGTTCGATGGCCACTTCTTTGTGGATAACGCCGTTCGCCAAAACGGCAAGCTCGTAGTAACCCGCAACTGCAGCGAGGTCTGCCAGTACTTCGCCTTCTTCACAGGCACGGCCTCGCCAGAATCACATCCGGAGCTGTGGCGAACTCTAAAGGAACAATTCGGCCCGCGGCGCCAGGAGACCAAGGCTTTTCCCGAGCTTGCGCCCGCCAACGCTTTTGTCGGGAATGTACTTCGTCTTGAACTTCTCTCGCGTCAGAGTTTGAGCCGCCAGATGCTCGACGAATCCGCGTCTTACTATCTCTATATGGCGGAGCGCACGGGCACGCTCTGGGAAGACATCAGCCCGACCGCGAGCTGCAACCACGGCTTCGCCTCTCATATCGTGCACATGCTGTATCGCAACGTGCTCGGTCTCTGGGCTGTCGATTCGGTCAACAAGCGCGTGCGCGTCCG
Organism: uncultured Acidobacteriota bacterium; assembly: GCA_963838915.1. Lineage (GTDB taxonomy): Bacteria > Acidobacteriota > Terriglobia > UBA7540 > UBA7540 > CAVROP01. The sequence goes on along the minus strand of CAWIUZ010000330.1, from coordinate 5,892 downwards.
CCTCCCCAACGTTTCCTTGACGTCTTGCTCGGGAGGAGTTCCCACGATTCACGGCATGGTCGATTTGAGCTGGAAAACGCAACGCGACGCCATCTCGTATCATGTCAGCACGCCGGAGGGTTTCGCGGTCGAGATCGAGAACTTGTCAGGGAAGAGATTAACCCTCAGTCGCCATCGATGACCGACCAGAAACCCTGCGCGGTCTCCAGAGGAGTGCTCATGGGCCTTTGGCCCATCCGAGGGAATTAAATCAATAGCGTCACCACCGCGAAGGCGGGGGTCCATTTTCAGCCCAATCGATTCCCGCTTGCGCGGGAATGACGTGACTTTCGGAGGAGACTGAGACGGCGCTTAATACCAGCCATCGCGGGTCGGGTGAGGGGGCAAGTTCGAGAGCGAGGAGGAGCGCAGAATGGACCGCAGATCGTTTTTGCAAATCACTGCCGCCGCATCGAGTATGCCCGCCCGCCTAAGCCAGACGGCATCGCCGACTGGTTCTTCTCCTTCGAAGCCGCGAATGAAGCTCGGCACCCAGTTCGGTTCCGGACCATCGGATGAGACTCTTCGGGTTCTGGCGGCATTGGGAGTCAATCACATCTGCAGCGGGCTCCCTTCCGCGCGTCTGGACGAGCATTGGAGTGTCGAGGGACTGACAAAGTTGAAGGAACGGGTAGAGTCTTTCGGACTCGAACTGCTGATGGTCCCCTTGCCAATGAGCTCGAGTCCAATCGAGCGAGCGGAAAATCCGGCGATCATGTTAGGGAAATCCCCCGACCGCGACCGGGAGATCGACCAGATCTGCGAAATGATCCGGCACGTTGCCCAAGCCGGAATTCCCTGCGTAAAATACAACCTGACCATACTTGGCGTGCCGCGGATTGCCCCCACCGCAGGGCGTGGCGGGGCGCTCTACAGCACATTCAACTACGACATCGCCAAACAAGGGGCCACGCTCACCGAGGCGGGTCCGGTGAATGCGGATATGATGTGGGAGCGAGTCACCTACTTCCTCGACCGCGTAGTGCCGGTGGCGGAAGAATACAAAGTTAAGATGGCGTGTCACCCGCATGATCCTGGCATGCCCCGGGAGGCGGGCTTTCGCGGCGTTCACCGCGTTTTGGGGAGCGTCGACGGCCTGAAGCGGTTCGTCGATACTCATCCCAGCCCTTTTCATGGACTCAACTTTTGCCAGGGGACCGTGAGCGAAATGTTGGACCGCCCTGGGGAAGAGATTTTCGACGTCATCCGCTACTTTGGCGAGAAAGGGAAAATCTTCAACGTCCACTTCCGAAATATTCATGGGCACTTCTTGAACTTTCAAGAGACCTTCCCGGATAATGGCGACGTCAACATGGTGAAGGCAATGCGGGTCTATAAGCAACTCGGCTACGACGGCATGATTATGCCGGACCACGCTCCGCATATCGAAGGTGACACGGACCAGAAGCAGGCTTTCGCTTTCGAATACGGCTATATTCGGGCACTCCTCCAAGCCGTGGAAAACGAAGCTTAAGGAAAGGGCATCGTATGGAAGCAAGGTGGGCGGACTGGGCCGTTCGCTTGAATGCCATCGCACAGAACGGCCTTCTGTATTCGCAGAACTCCTTCGACCTGGAGCGATATAATTCCCTGCGGAAGATTGCTGTGGAGATCATGGAGGCACACACGGGCGTGGAGGCAACCATCATTCGAGACTTCTTCGAGCGCGAGCAGGGCTACGCCACGCCCAAAGTGGATGTGCGGGCGGCGATCTTTCGCGAGGGTGCGCTGCTTTTCGTGAAGGAGAATGAAGACGCCCTCTGGAGCTTGCCAGGCGGATGGGCGGATGTCGGGGAGTCACCCAGCGAGGCCGTGGTGCGCGAGGTGCTCGAGGAAGCGGGCTATACGACCCGTGCCGCTAAACTCCTCGCCGTGTATGATCGGAATAAACACGCCCATCCTGCAACGGCCCAGCACGCTTACAAACTTTTTATTCGGTGCGAACTCCTAAACCCGGAGCCCGCCGGGAAACCGGAAGCGGAAGCAAGATTTTTCGAGGAGGATGCGATACCGGCACTTTCAACGGCGCGTGTGACAGCGGAGCAGATTTCCCGGCTCTTTGAACATTATCGGCACCCGGATTGGCCGGCGGATCTTGATTAGAAAACCTCGCGGGTGGCCGACTAGGCGTGAAGTCGTGCTCCCCGGAGGGGAGCAATTTGAGTAGCCGGGGGTGAAACCCCCGGACGAGGCTTCACACCCCGCCTTCGGCACCCCTCTCCCCGCCGGCGGGGAGAGGGGAAAGGGGGTGGGGGGCGCTGTCCCCGGCTACTCATGTCCAGCCCCTGCGGGGCTGAGCTTTCGAGCAGTGCCCGGGGATCCCGAACGGCCTTCGGTAATCTCTCTTCGGGAGGGCAGTTTAGAACCAGCTTTCAGCAGCAGCGGGGGCATACGATGAAACTCGTATACTCGGACCGGTATGACTTGAACCTGGGGAATCACGTTTTCCCATCCATTAAGTATCGCCTGACTAAAGAAGCACTGTTGCGCGACCGGATCGTTGAGCCGGGAGACTTCGTCGAGCCACCTCCGGCCTCAGACGACGACATCGCACTGGTTCACCACCGGGAATACTTGCGCAAGCTCCAGACGGGTAAACTCTCCTACGTCGAAGTGATGCGCCTCGAGATCCCCTATTCTCCTGAGTTGGTCCGCGCCGTCTGGCTTAGCGCGGGGGGATCGATTTTGGCGGGACGACTGGCGCTCGAAGACGCAGTGGCCGTGAATCTGGGAGGCGGCTTTCACCACGCCTACCCTGACCATGGCGAGGGCTTCTGCGTATTGAATGATTTTGCGATCGCGATTCGCCGTTTGCAAAAGGATGGATGCATCGAGCGCGCCATGACGGTTGATTGCGACGTCCACCAGGGCAACGGCACGGCGGCGATTTTTGGCGGCGATCATTCCGTCTTCACGATGTCGATCCATCAGGAGAACAATTACCCCTATCCCAAGCCGCCCAGCTCGCTCGATATCAATCTGGCCGACGGTGTTGAGGATGAAGAGTACCTGCGCCAGCTTACCAAGGGATTGGATCGGGCTCTCGCCGAATTCACCCCTGACCTGATCTTTTACGTCGCCGGCGCCGACCCTTACCGTGACGATCAGTTGGGCGGCCTCAAGCTCTCTCTCGACGGCCTCGAGAAACGCGACCGGCTGGTTTTCGAGAAAGCGAGGGCCAAGTCCATCCCCGTCGCGGTCACACTGGCGGGCGGTTACGCGCGCCGCATCGAGGACACAATTCAAATCCACTCCAACACCATCCGCGTGGCCAAGGAATTCGCGAGGTGCTGATTGAGCGCGAAGCTCTGAGCCACCTGGCGCCGTCGCCGAGTTGATCTACGACTCGCGAACTCTCCTTCAGCGGCTGCTCAAGTGGAAAGGAATGGCATGGCTAGCCACCGAGCATTTCGTCTGATCGTAGTCTCTTTTGTCGTTTCCGCCTTGCTCGCGGGAAATGCTTTGGCCGCATCGGGCAAAGATCTCTCTCAGGGCGGAACCATCCTTCTGATCGGGGATTCTATTTTCGACTGCCATGAAGGTGATGCGCGTATCGAGTTCGTAATGCAGCGGCTGTTGCGGCAGGTTAGGCCAGAGGCCCGCTGGACCGTCTTCAACGAAGCTCACGGAGGCGAGTACATAGGGCCCAAGGTGGGGAACCCCCTCGGCGTTTCCCAGCCGCTTTTTACGACCGAGACCACAGGGCGCTTTTTCGAAATCGTAAACCGTCAGCCGCACGTCAACGCCGTGGTCATCAACTACGCAGCGAATGACAGCAAGGTCTATCCTCCCGCCGCCTTTCGAAAAAGGCTCGAGGCACTCGCCGGGTTGCTTGAAAAGAGGTATCCCGGCGCCGTCCTCGTGATGTGTACCTCCATGTACCTCGACCCGCATCACGCGGCGCCGTACCATATTGAGAATCCCCAATCGCCGGGCTTTCATGACGGGGACCTCAGGAATGTGTATCTCGAGCCCTATAATCGGGAAATCCGCGAGTTGACGGCCGCCCGTGGCTACCGCTTGGCGGATACGTACAGGCACCTTGCCGCTGAGACCGCCAAGGGCAATTGGGACCTTCGAATGCGCGCTGACGAGGCCGACCCCAAAGGCGACCCCCAACACGTCGGCGACATGCGATGGTACGACAACGTCCATCCTAACGACCGCGGGACTGAGGTCATCGCTCGGGGTGTCGTGGACGCCCTATTGAAGGGTCGCTGACGGCAGGAATCCAAACTGTTTTCCACTAAGGGTAGGGGGTTCCGCAGGCTTTTTCTGTTTCTCCTTGACAGACGAGCTAAAGAAACTCTAGTATTTGGTTAGTTGGGTAACCAACTAAGAGCTTTCTGACGGAAGCCACTCTTTCTGGGGATGGCTTCAGGTGGTAAGTCTGAGCTTTCTCGGATAGCGGAATGAACCCGCGCTCCTCAACTCGCCAGAGACTAGTGGAATCAGCGCGGATCCTGTTTTGGGAACGTGGCTACGAATCCACGAGTCTGGCGGACGTGCTGGAACATGCAGGCGCCCGCAGTGGCAGTCTGTACTACTTCTTCCGCACGAAAGAGGAACTGCTCCTTGCCGTACTCGACCGCTACATGGAGCTCTTGTGGCCCATTGTCATTGAACCAGTGTTTTCCAGGGTTACCGACCCGGTTAACCGGGTTTTCGGAATCCTGGATGGGTACCGTCAAGGTCTGGTCTTTACGGGTTGTACACACGGTTGCCCGATCGGCAACTTGGCGCTGGAAGTCTGCGACGACCTGCCACGCGCCCGCGAGAAGATCGCGAAGAATTTCGAAGGATGGAGGCGATGGATCAAGACCTGCCTGGATGACGCTCACGACCGTTTCCCGTCCACCGTCAATCGCGAGCAATTGGCCGTTTTCGTTCTGACCGTTATGGAAGGCGCAGTGATGCAGGCGCGCGCTCAGCAAAGCCTGGAGCCATACGATGCGTCGGTGGCTCAACTTCGCGATTATTTTGATCGGCTGCTGGCGGAGGGCGCGCGCCAGCGTAAACCGCCGCTTCAGTAGAATCAGGGTAAGACTCACAATCTGATTAGGAGGATCAAAAGTATGCGAACTCGCATGGTGGTTTCTCTGCTGGCAGTCTTGACATGCGTCGGCGGCCCGCTGAATTCAGCGACTCAGCCTGCCACGCCAAACCCCATCGACCAATTGGCTTGGATGATGGGAGGCAAATGGACTGCCGAGGGCGACAAGGGACCGGACGGCAAGCCCTTTTACGTCGAATCGAGGTTTAGTTGGGCGGACAACCATCAGGGGCTGAAATTCACCACCTGGTTTTTGACCGACGGGAAGTTGGTGCCGGTATACTCGGGCATGTACGCCTGGCATCCCGCCAAGAAGAAGTTCACCTTCCTGTACACCGACGACAGGGGTGCGCTGACCGAAGGCGGAGCCGTCTGGAACGGCAACCATTTGGAACAGGAGTTTCAAATAGTTGGCGTCGATGGCGTCGCACACACTTTTCGCTCCACGATCGTGCGGACGGGAGAGGACGATTATGACTGGAACGTCCAACACCAGGATAAATCCGGCGCGTGGGTTGTAATGTTTGGGCTGAAATATAACCGGAAGCCTGTTTAGATTCGCCTGCCGTGCCTTGTTCCGGTCGAGCAACGGGCAGAAACTGTTTCCGAAGTAACTGTCATGGCTTCGGAAGCAGTGCGCCCAGCTTCCGCCAGTTCACCAGCACAATGTGGTTTTCCTCCAAAGCCTGGCGGAATTCGGGGCTGGTCATCACGTTAAAATCGCGCTGACGCCAGGCGCTGCCATAGTCCGGATGATCGACGGTGACGGCCTGCATTTCAGAGTCGTCGTGGGCAAGGTT
>CAWIUZ010000329.1:0-21578 GCA_963838915.1 uncultured Acidobacteriota bacterium | reverse complement strand
CTCCACGAGGTCGAGTACGAGGAGATTCGCGGCGCAGATTGAAGATGAAATACGGGCGCTGGATTATGACGACCTTAATGCACGTGCGGGCCGTCACGAGTGGGGCTACGTCGAGCCCACGGAGGCGGCCTGGGAAATTCTCGAAGAAACGGTGGAGCCCTTCCGCGAGGATATGAAGCGCCACCTAGAGTTGGGACTGGAAGCGGAGGCGCTGGAAATCTGCAAAGGCCTGGTGCTGGGCTGCTATCGGCTCAGCGAACGTGCGGGGGGCGACGTTTTAGAATGGGCGCCCGACTTCCCGGTGGAGGCGGCCGGCCACACCCTGGAAGTCTGGCATACGGGAGGAGACGACCCCAAGAATCGCCAACGTTGCGAAAGAAAGCGCTCTTCGCTTCAGGCGGATTTCCTGGGCCTGATTCCCAAGTGGGTTCCCATGATCGAGCGTGTCGCGAAGGAGACGAAGTGACTTCACCGCCCCTCGGGCTATCGAGGTTTGATCCTTACCAGGGGTTGCCGTACCAGGCTGGTGGTTGGGTATGCGTCCGGTGATCCGTGTCCTTTCCTAAGCGTCCGAAGGCGGCCGTGTTGTGTCTGTGCGGTGTGCCCAGGCGACATCGGTTAGCGATGACGACTGGCTGTAGCGGATCGTTGGAAGGCTGCTTAAGGGGTGAAGAGACCGCCCGCTTCAATCTCGGAGAGGCATTCTTCCAGAGAGAGGAGTTGCGCGATTTCCCACCACCGACCGGTGTGCCGGAAATAGGCCAGGTTGAACTGATTCTCCCCGGCGTACTGAAGCCGCGCGAACCTTGAGTCGAAGAAGGGCGAAAGGACGCGGGGCCCTGGCGAGCAGTATTTTGAGCAGAAGTAAAAGAACGGGCCTCGCCACTGGCAGGAGATATCCACCAGATAGTTAAACTCCGCTTTCTTGAGAGGCGGCTGGATATAGCGTGGCTTCAACTTTGAATCGATCAAGGCTTGGGCGCGCCGCTCGACTTCTTGCTGGAGGTGGGCAGGCACGGGCTTTCTGGATCGCCGAAATGCCCCGGCCGGATCATAGACCCAAGTCCAGCCCCGGGTTCGTGGGGAGCGGGCCATCGAAGTTATCCCCCTTCCTTTCCGTCCACCGGGGAATAGGGGGCTTGCCATTGGTCCGGGAGTAGTTCGGCCAGTCGGCTGTGGGGATGAGCGCCGATGCGTTCGAAGATATCGCGCAGGTAAGCGAAGGGATCGAGTCCGAGTCGCTTGCAGGTCGCGATGAGACTGCTGAGCACGGCGGCGGTTCGTCCGCCGTTATCGCTGCCATAGAACGTCCAGTTGCGGCGACCGACGGCGATGCCACGCAGGCTGCGCTCGGCACCGTTATTGTCGATCTCCAGATCGCCGTCCTCGCAGTAGCGGATCAGCGCCTTCCAATTCGACAGCGTGTAGGCGATGGCCTCGCCCTCGGGACTCTTGGGCAGCACCTGCGACCGCTCGCGCTCCAGGTAGGTGTCGATGTCATCCAATATCGGTTTCGACTTCTTTTGTCGCAGCGCTCGGCGGGCCTCACCCTTCAGTTGCTGTTCGCGCGCCTCCCGCTCCACGTCGTAAAGTAAGCGGATGTAGGCGAGCATCACCGTGGACCGCATCAAGTCCGAGGACTGGGCTTTCCCAATGCTTCCTACGAGCATGGGCCATACAGGCCACCTCCTCAATGCCGCGCTCGGGCTCCTCATAAAAATGATCGTACCCGGAGTAGGCGTCCGCCTGTAGATATCCCCGGAACGCCTTCAGGAAACTCCTCCGGCCCGTCGCGGCTACGAGTGGGCGTGTAGTCGTACACGATGTAGGGATGCTCACCGTCACCCACGTACGTCCAGATGCGGCCCGTGCGCGCGTGCGGCAAGTCCGGGTCGAGCACCGGCACCGGCGTATCGTCGGTCTGGATCGCTTTCGAGTCCAACACCTGCTGTTTCATCAGCTCGTAGAGCGGGCTCACCAGATCGGCGCCAGCACGCATCCAGTCGGCCATCGTCTGGCGCGACAACTCCACGCCTTGCCGCTGAAAGATCGCCTCCTGACGGTGCAAAGGCAAATGATCCCCATACTTGCTCACCGCCACGTGCGCCAGTAGCCCCGGTCCCGGCAAACCTTTCTCAATGGGGGCCATCGGTTTCTCCGCCGTGATCACCGTGCAGCCCTTGGCGCAGGCATATTTCTGGCAGGCTTCTTCGATAACCACGAGCGAAGCGGGCACGTATTCCAGCCGCTCACAGACTTCTTCCCCGATCCGCCTCAGCTCTGCTTGGCATTCTGGGCATTGCCGTTTTCCTTCCTCCAGATCGTAGACCACCCGCCGCCGCTCCAGGGACTTCGGCAGCCGCTGCCGGCCATGTCCCTTGGGTTTCGCCCCGCCGCTTTCTGCCTTCTCCGGCGCGCCCGACCCCTGCGGCTCACTCGGGGCCTCTCGGCCAGCGCTGACCAGGGCGACCGCAAAGAGAAAAAGCTGGTTCTCATTCACTCGCTCGCGTCGCGGTCCGTAGCGCGCCCGCAGCAGTTGCTCCACCCAATGTTGCAGTTGCCGCAGCCTCCGCTCCTTGGTCTCCACCTCTTCCAGGAGACTCATCACCATCTGGCGCAAGGCGGCGGGATCGTTGGGCAACTGGTTTGGATCAATGGCCACCGGCGTGTCGCTCCTTCTCTCGCTCGGCCCGCTCCCGCTCCACTTCCAGGTCCACCCACTCGTTCACCAGTTCTCGAAAGCGTTTGTAGCGGGCCACCTTCTGCCGCATCTCGGTCACGTGCTCCGGCCTCACAAAACGCGTCGTGCTCTTCCCCCGCCAGGTGTAGCTCAACTGATAGTACGGCCCATGCTTCTGCGGTTTCTGGGGATCCTTGCAGCGGCAGCCGGCCTTGCCGCACACGTTGTACTGTTCCCCCAGGCTGCCTGGATGCATCGGCCCCAGTTGAGTCAGCCGGTGCTGAAGGGCCTCGATCCGTCGCTCGATTTCAGCAAGGCTCATGTCCTGTGTCATAGCAGAGCTATCGGAATCTGTCAAGAAAAAAATGCCTTCGAGACGAGAAAAAAGAGAAATATTCTTCCCTAGGCTTACGTCTCCGGCCCCGCTTTTTCGCTCTCTTCCTCCTTCATCGCCGCCGGTAGCGCGTAGCGCTTCCGCCGCTTCCCCTGGCTCAAATCGATCCCTTCCAGCAGCACCGCCAGCTCCCACGCCGCGATCTCCTTCCGCCCCGTAGCCGCAAAGGGGAATTCGAAGGTGCCAACCTCGAGCCGTTTGTACCAGATCGCCCAGCCGTCGCGGTCCCAATAGAGAATCTTCACCCGATCGCTACGACGGTTGGAAAACACCAGCAAGTGGCCAGCGTAAGGGTTGCATCCAATCACATGTTCGGCCAGCATCGACAACCCGTCGAACGAGCGCCGCATGTCGCAGGGGACCGTGCACAGGTACACCTTGATGGCCGCCGGAAAACTCAGCATCGCAGCTGCTCCAGGGCCGACAGGACAGCGCGCAACGTCTCCTCATCGACGCCCCGCCGGATGCGCAGCTTCCGTCCCTCGCCCAGCACCAACTCGATCCCCGCGTCCGTCCCCCCGGCTTCGTCGCTCACCAGGGCAAAGCTGGCGGCGCTGCCGTTCCCACTTGGCCGCGGCGCCGTTCCGGCTTCCCGACCGGCCCGGAGCTTGCGCTGCCACCAGTAGAATTGGCTCTCCCGCAACCGGCGCTGACGGCAAAAGGCTCGGATCGACACCCCGCTCCGCGCCGCCTCGCTGATCATCCTCGTCCAATATCGTGCCTTCTCAGCATCGCCCTTTTCGCCTCTGCTCATCCCACACCTCCGCAATAGGCCAAGCCTCTCCCTAGCGCATATGGCCTTCCACATCTAACTGTCTGGAATTATCAGGCAGGGATTTCAACCATGGAAGGTGGGTTCACCGGACGCGTACCCTGGTGTCCTGCCCCGCTTAGGACTTTCCAATGGGCTCGGGGTGGCGCAGACATTGACTTCGATGTCTGCGCCACCCTTGCGGCATCTAAGAATTCTGCCGGTTGTACTTGCAATTCCTCTGGGTGGTTTGCTTCTTACCGCAACTCAGCGCCCGAACCTCAAACACGTGCTCGCAGCGGACGATAGGTTTGACATAAGGCTTCGTCGACCTTATTTCCGTCTCGCAGCCGATAACCTGCCGTTTGTTCTCTATTGATTCACTCATTCTTCCCTCCCCAGGTCGATGCCTGTTTCTCAGCATAGCTGCCCGGCACAAGTTCGGCGAGAATTAACCGTAGTCTACGGGCTCGACTGGGATGCCTGCACGCCACAGATGCCAGCGCAAGCGTTTGACCCAAGCGTGGTCCCGGTGGTATAGGTGGTTAAAAAGTAAATCTGCGAAGCCCCCGTGGGGCTCGTGGCCAGGTTATCGATGATGAACCCGCCCGTGGGAGGTGTATATGTACTCCCAGTCGAAACCACATTCATTACTCCCACGGGAGTTATGCCGGTACCGAAGCCCGAGGGCGTCGTAATATCATACGCCATCAAACACCCGTTGTCTGCGCTGCCGGTGCACCCGGTCGGCAGTCCCTCGTACACGCTTACGAAGAGGTAGTCGGTAGGGCCCGTGCCGTTTGTCCCCCCGCTCACAGTAATGCCCGTCGAGTAGTTCGTGCTCGGGTTGAAATCGCCGGCCGTACCGGGGGTGGCGGCGGTTAGGCTGACCACGGCGGTGCCGGTAGTATACGAGGTCGTAACGCTGGCGTTGGCCGCAGACACATCGTAACAACTGCTGCCGCCTCCGTAGCATGTGCTGCCCTTTGTAATCGCGGCATTCAGATTTTGCGCGGTACGTTGTTCATCCAGGGCGGCGGTCCCGCTTGTATACTTAAGGACGTTGCCGCTAATCGACCCTACCGTAGTCACAAATGTGTACGTGGTAGAGCCAATAGTGACCGTCTTAGTAGTTCCCCAACCGCTTCCCGCGGGGTCCGTTATGATTGTCACTGAGCCCGTGGCGGCGGTCGTGGTCGTGTTGTAAAACTCGGTCTGTGGGGAGCAGCGTCCGTAAATGGTGCTGGCAGCCAGATTTGGGCCTACCACCGGCGTTTGTGTTGCGTTCCCACTGATCGGCACTTGGTACAGAGTTGCCTGGTCGTTGGTTGTGCAAACGTAAAGGTTGCCAGTCTGGTTCGAGGAAGAATAATACGTGTTGTCAAACGTGCCGACAAGCTGGTACGCCGTCGCCTTGCTGGCATTCGCTCCGGTCCCGACAGTTCGGGACACTTGGCCTGTAAAGTCGGTCGTAAATTGCCACACGGCGGGAGCGCCAGTCCAGGTATTCGACGACGTACTGCTGCAATTGGTGCCGGTTCCGCACCCCGTGAAAACGTATACCATCTTAGCGGTGGAGTCTACGAGGGGACCATCCCGAAGGCCAAATGCATTATCGAGTTGGCTCGAGGCGGTGTATTTACCGGCACTGCTGCCGCATACGTTGGTCGTAAGTCCTGCCCCCGAGTTCACCGAGTAGAGAAACCCGCCAGTATCGCCGACATACACGCACCCTGATGCGCTGTCGTAGACGGGACTGGAGGGATCATAACTGGCGTTCAACGTGACGGGCCATGGCGATGTCGTCACCTCAGCGGGAGTTCCCCCAAAGACAGGATGAAATTTGTGCAGAGTTCCATTATCGGCACCGACATAGAGTGTGTCACTGCCACTGGTGTAATCGTACCATGGGTTAGAAAGCGCGTCGTTCGGTGCGGTCGTGGCACTCACAGGCGCGTTCAGAGTGATTGAGGTCATGCAGGGCGCAGTGCATCCGCTATAGCTGGTTGGACTCACGACCGTGCTAGTGAAGTCCTGGATCGTGAAACTCCCAGTAGTCGAGGTGCCGGTTGCGTTCAATGACAACGTAATCGACGTTGAACTGATGAAAGCGGCGACCGTACTACCTGGAGCTATGTTAGTTCCACTGATCGACGCCCCAACCTCTGTAGACACGAAATTTCCCGTCGAGGAGGTCAAATTCGTACTGCCGCTGGTCGTGTGCACGCCACCCGACACTGTGCGCGCTGTAGTTGTCAGTGCGGTTGGGCTCGAGAGGGTACCCGTGCCGCCGGGAATGGTTGAGGGATACTTCAGCAAAACCAAGCTGGCGACCGAGCTTGAGGACTGGATGAACGCCACCTGCGAGCCGTCGCCTGAGAAAACGGGCGACAGAGAGATGGTACCGCCGTTGGTGTTGTAAGCCCAGTCGACCGCTGGCACCGTCGAGCCGCATCCCGAGTAAAGGTTATAGTAGGCAATGATGCCCGCTTTCGAAGCCGAGCCCGCTTGTCCGGTCGGGAAGATGACGAAATCATTGGCGCAGCTCGCGGTCGTGGTGTCGAAGGACCACTTCGCCGGAAAAACAGTATTTGCGGGCGCGGTGGTCGTGCCAAAGGACACATTCCAGTCTTTGCGGAGGCCGTTTGGCTTCTTCTTGCTTGGCGTAGGCTTAGCCAGTTCGCCAAAACGGAATCCATCGTTGTTAAGTTCGGGTTGAGCGCCGGCCGCACCTGGCCCCGCCGCCGCGTTGGCCCGCGCCAATTCATTGATCCTCGCGACCTCGTCGGCGAAAGGCCCTTGTGCCGGGGCGCGCCGTCTGACCTGCTGCATGAGATAACGGGGTTCGTTCACGATTCTCCGCCATTCCTCGTAATTGCCATTCCTGATCGCTTCGTCCTCGGTGCCCGGATTCGAGAAAACGAGGTGGTGATGAGTCCAATCCTCCACCACATGCTCGAGCGCGGGGCCCTGGGGCCCGGACCTGAAGATGGGAACATGCATACTGTTCTGCTGGCCGGACATGAAAACCGTAAGCCCGGCGACGAGAGTGAAAGTGACCATAACAATCCATGGGCGCACATACCAACGATTCGTGGGCTTCATTGCAGATACCTCCGACCTGTGGGTCAATTTAGATAAGAGTTTATTACCAGTGCGACTTCGAAGAGCAACGCTACTCAGGTGTCTGGCTCCAACCCGCCACGATCCCGCCAGGGGACAACCGCGGAACCGAATCCCGGTAGTGAGAGCTTTTTAGACTCCTCCTGAAGAGAGGGTTACCGTAGTTGAGCGCAGTCCAACGCTCCAGTCAAGTCCCAACCAGGGTATTAACTACTTAGGCTTGGCCTAGCTAACTAGCCCGTGCTAAAGCGATACGCTACCATTTCGAGATTGAGATTGGTATGCAACGACTCTCGTTCATGGTCGCAACTCAACTTGCTCCTTGGGGAGCTTGTCGGCGAAAGGGATGCCTGTCCGGGCGAAGGACTTCGCACAATCCAACCTCGAGGGGCCGCGCATGCTGCCTTCCATATACGCGAGGCCGGGACAGCGCGTGCACGAACCGAGATGCGCGCAGGTGGAGCACACGGTCAGGTCGCGGGCACGAATGGAGCGAACCGCCGTCATCTGCGGCGAATGACGCCAGATGTCGAGGAACTTCCGAGCGCGCAGGTTGCCCGCGGCCAACGGGAATTGCACGCAGGGGTGAACATCGCCATACGGAGAGATGTAGCACAGCGTGTGGCCGGCGCTGCAGGGCAACTCGTTCAGGGTTTCGCCATCGGCGGGCTTGGGAGGTGCGCAAAACTCGTTCACGTTGCCAACCAGCTCAGGAGTTCTGAAGACTTCACGCAGGTCTGCCTGGCTGATTCCAAGGCTGAGGATGGAACGGTCGCCATCCATCCTGGGTGTGACGGTGGGATCAACGGTGAACAGAGCTCCCAGTTCCTTCGCCAGCGCGATCACGCCGGGGTAGTCCTGGAGGTTTTGGCGCATCAGCACATTGACGATGATGGTTTTAACTCCCTGCTCCCGCAGCAGGCGGATTCCGGCCAGCGACCGCTCAAGCGAGCCCGGCAGGTTGGTGATGCCGTCGTGCACCTCCGGCCGGTGCGAGTAGATGCTGACTTGCACCGACTCGACGGCCAATTCCCGCAGCCGCTCCGCTTCCGCTTTGCCGATCATCAAAGCATTCGTTTTCACCTTGACGCAGAAGAGCAGGGAGCGCGCATGTTCCAGGACGCGGAAGAAGTCCGTGCGCATCTGCACCTCGCCGCCGCTGAAGGTGAGGAAGAAAGTGCCGGCCTCGGCCAGTTGGTCGAGCACGTCCATGACCTCGGGCGTGGTCATCTCACCGCGATCGTGGTGGTCCAGATAGCAGTGGGCGCAGCGCTCGTTGCAGCGGTACGTCAAATCGAACTGGACGGCCAACGGAATGCCACGCTCGAGCGCCCGCTGGTCCATTTCCTCGAGCAGAGAACTCATGGCCGCTCCGCCGGCGGTTGATTGTGATTCGCGGCTCTTATCGGCTGGTCGGAAACGAGCAGGATTCCGTGTTCGGCCATTTCCCGAACGAACGCCTCCGCGTCTTCGAGGGCCTCGCTCCGTTCCACATCGTACTGGGTGCAAACCTTCTCGTTTACGATGTCCTCGAGCGAAGTCGCGCCGTCCGCCGCCTGCCAGATCAGCGTGCCCAGCTCATTCAGATTAAACAGTTGAGAATCCCGCGCCGACATGATCATCATCTCGCCGTCCAGCTCGCGCGCGGAAATCTGGCCGCTTCGAGCGATATAAAGTTGAGGCATGAGGAACTCCGATCAGTTCACCACTGAGACACAGTGGCACAGAGAATTCAAAACAAGGGCACTGCTCAGGGCCTCGGCGCCTCTGTGGTTGATTTCTTCGCAGGGAACGTGAGGCTAGTTTACCAACTCCCATACGCGCGCATCCGGAGCGAAGATTAAACGGCGCACCGGGACCCTCTTGACGAAATCGCAAACCGTCTGGAAGACCATATTCACCAGGTCTTCGTCGTGCGCGAAGAAAAGCACGTGGCGCATCAACTCACGCACAGCCACGGCGTTGCTTATCGGCATGATGCGGTTCTCCGGACCTTGCGCGAGGAGGTAAAGCGCCGCAAGCGGAGCGCGAACGTTCTTGCCTGGCTCGGCCAACTCCCCGGCGAAGGGAGTCCCATAGGCTACGTACTCGCTGCCTTCGCGCCGGAGATAAGAGATTTCATCTGTCAGAAGAGTAGCGTCGGGAGGGGCCAGCCGCGCTATCGTGGTTTTGCCCGTGCCGGAGACCCCCGCAAACAAGAACGCGCGTCCGTTGCGCACGGCGCCGGCGGCGTGCAGCAGCAGTCCGCCTCGCGAGGCAAGCAGCAGCGAGTGGACGACACGCAGCGCCGCGTCGATCGAATAGGGGTTTGCCGACTGGCGGACTACTCCCCTGCCGGCTGCAAGGTCGCACTCGGCGCGAAAGTCGCCGCGCTCGATCACCCAGCGTCCGCCGGTAGTGCTTACGCGCAACTCTTCCTCGTCCGTGATCATGCCGGGCGGCACGACGTCCACGTCGAAAGCGAATATCGGCTGCGCCGCCTGGTTCAGGTAACTGCCGTAACGATTTGCCAGGATCCGCAGGAACTCGAGATTATCCGTACGCACCAGGATTGGCATTGCGCCGATGTCGATGGTGACCTCGTGCGCCTGCCGTGCCGCCACCGGCCGTTTCGGGTATCTCACTGTCATTCCCATTTCGCGCGAGCCCTTCCGAGTGGTCATACGTCTTCGAGCCACCTCAAGGAGAGGTTCTTGGCCACTCCGCACGTGGTTCGGATACTGAATTCGCCATCACTCGGTGGAGGTGCAGCAAGACCCGCGTGCAAAAGTCCGAGCGAGATATGACCGACGACGCCAGCCGCGCCCAGCGGGTGAGGTGCGGCTCGAGGCGGCGCCCGTTCCGCAGGATGGCGGTGACGCGCCCAAGCAGTTCTTCCGGCGAGACGGGCGGATCAGGGGTGCGCTGCGCATCGCCGCGGGTGATGAGCCGCTCGCCTGTGGGTCCGGGCAACTTCGCCAGCACACGGTGCGCTAAGAAGCCGCCCGGGCGCGCGCACAGGACAACGTCTCCGGGCGAGATCTCCGCCGCGCTCTGGCGGCGCACCTCCACGACGTTGCCTGGCCAGATCGACGGCAACATGCTCGTGCCGGTGACCGCCAACCACGATTGTCCGAAGGATTTCAACGTCTCCCAGAAGAGTTCAGCTTTAAGCTCGCTCCGCCTGTCTGTCATGGTAGCCATGTGTCAAGGTGTGGGCATTACGTGCCTTCAGAATCAAGACCGTCTGCCAATCGGTTGCTGTTACGGATTGAACGATTTCTGCGGTGGCCGACAGCAAGAGGACGTCAGAATTGGCAAGCAATCCTGCTACAACCCGGCGCGAAGAAAGCGCCTACCCCACTGCGACAGCAGGCGCAGCGGGCGCAGGATGTAATAAAGCAAGCTGAGCGAGGGCGGCAGGTGAATCAACTTCTCGTCTTCCTCCCTGACTACGAAGAGCATCCTGGTCAGCCACCGCAGCTTCTTTGCCGGACTATCCATAATACGGAGGGCTGGAAAGATCGAAGACGTCGCGAAACCCTCTGCCGGGGCGGGGAACAAGCACACGCGCGGTGGGAGGGGTCGCGGAGACGAGCCTGGATGCGAGGGAACTTCGAAGAGTTCTTCCACAATACTCAGGATATTTGCGACCGCCCCGGCCACCTCGAAGCGCTCAGCTTTCTCCCCGACCTTCTCCCAGTCGATCGAGCGGTTCACCGAAAGATCGTGAACGTCTGCCAGCCACTTGAGCAATGGCGGACTCTCGCCGCTGGCGTGCCAGGCCACGCACAGAAACTCCCACTCCGCGCTGAGAGCGTATGCCGGAGCGCCGAAGCAAGCCTGGGGGCGGGCCTCGGCCCACAAGTCTTCCGTGGCCTCCCGGTCGCGGGAAGAATGCTCCAGTACTCTCCAATGGAGCTCGAGCAGGTGACGCCGCCTCGGCTCCCCGGCCCAAAGCCAGCAGTCCGGGTTGGTGCGAAACTGGCAGTGCCGGAAGAACCATTCCGGAAAAGGGCTCTCGTACCCGTTGGCTATGAGCAGGCGCCGGGCTCGAAGCGCTTCGCCGGGCGGAACGAGAATGTCCAGGTCGGAAGTATGCCGCATAGCAAAGCTGCCGTACAGTGAATCCGCCAGAGCAACGCCCTTCAATGGAATAGCCCGCACGCCGGAATCGCCCAGCAATTGCAGCACGCGCGCAAGTTGCTGAACCAGCAGGGCGTTCTTGAGCCGATTCTTGTCGAAGGCCTGCTTTAACTCCAGGCGGGCCGGCTCCGGCATACCTTCGAACCCGAGCGCCCGCAGGTGGCGATAGACGAGCGGAAACACCTGCTGCTGCGCGGCGCGCTCCACGAGCGCGTTCCAGAGCAATGGGCCCGCCAGCAGTTCGGACGCTTCCCGGCGCGCCTGGGGCGAGAGCTGCGCCTGCGCCAGCAGAAGGCAGAGCCGGTCTTCGGGCGACATCGCTTTCGTCATAGTAGGCTAGATAGCTAGGTTACAGGCGCCGGGGGGGTCAGGCGGAATGCGCTCAGGGAGCCGGAATACTCGCGCCCAGGCTTGGCGCGTCATACTTCGCGGCCGCTTCCGTGCGGTAGGATTTCCAGAACGTCAGTTGGATCCAGGCCAGCACCGGGGCCAGGAATAGCCAATTGGAGGAAAACTGAGCCGACGATTCGGTGACGTTCATCAGCGTGAAGAAAAGCAGCATGGCGGGAACTTCGGGATGGAGAAAAAACGCGGTTGAACCCCGTACCAGGTACAGTCGCAGCACCATCGCCCACGCCACGACAAAGGCCCCCACGAATGCTATGCTTCCGAGGACTCCTGTCTGGATCAGGGCATGAAGCAAACCGTTGTGAATGTGTCCCATTTGCATGAAGATCCGGTCGGCGAAGAAGCCGAGCCCTACCAGAGGAGAACTGCCGATCACTTCCCAGCCTTGCTGCCAAACTAGGGTACGGCCGCTCAAGGTAGGGTCAAATTGTCCCGTGCGGCTGCCAAACTCCCAGAAACGCGCGAAAAGGCCCGCCCGCGCCATCAGCAGGGCGCCCGCCAATCCCCAAGTCAACAAGATATACCGTGAGCTGTGGCGGACCAGCAGAAGCACGCCGGCGGCGATGATGAATGCCAGGATTTCGCTGCGCCCCTGAGCTGCGAGCAGGACATAGATGGAGACGGGGATCATCGCCACCCAGAACAGCCGCACCGCCAGCCTCCCCTGGCTGATTCCGCCCAGGGCAGCCAATCCGGCGACGGCGGCATACCGGGCAAGCCCGGTGCCGCGAGGGCCAGGCATGTCGGCGAACGCGACGGTATCTACACTCCAGCCCCCCTTGATATGAAACACGTTACCATCCGTGGGCAGAAGCGACGGCCCGCCAATCAAGGGAAGGGCCAGCACAATGCCTACCATCATCACTACGGCGACCAGCCAGCTCAGGGTAAGCAGTCTCGACATGGATTGCTCGGGCTGGTCATCGGACAAAGCAAGCATCAGGATCAGCAGGGGACAGCCGAAAGCCAGGGCAAAATACACCGCTTGAAAGACGTTCGTTGAAAGAAACACTGACGGAACCAACCCGATGATCGTGTAGAAGCTGAAAAGACCGAGCGGACCCATCAGCCCCAGCTTACTGACGCCGCCTCGGTGCAGGATCAGCATCAGCGCCAGCCAACCTGCCAGCATCGGGGAAAAAGCCCGGATTCCGTTGATGAGCTGCGCGGTGCTCTTGGGGAAGGAAGGATCAAGGACAATCCAGGGACCCGTGTTGTACGCGGCCCAGACGAGCAGCCAGAGCCCCATGTACAAAGCGGCGCGGCTGCCCGGGGCGGGCAAGCTCCGGATGCCCGCCGCCATGTCCAAGGGTCTTAGATCCTGTGTAGCCGACTCCATGTCACTTTCCTACCGTGCCTTACCACTCGGAGGTCTTAGCTTCGTTTTCGCTAAATCTGCTGTTCTTGCGCGTTTTTGTGTCCAAATCGTGCAAATATGCGCGTAAAATGCGCGCAAATTGCATCATCAAAAAAGGTGACTTCCTTTGTTTTCAACCACTTCTTAGCTTCGTTCCCACTATTTTTCATTTTTTGTAGAACTCTGTTTTCCGCTCCCGCCGGACCCATCCCGGCTTACCTTGGGCTCCGGGGCGTCCGGTCACTGGCCTACGACAAAGTGTCTCCAAAATGACCACAATTATAGGCTATCATGGCTTCATCGGTTTGTCAAGTGACAAAAGCGTAAACCTGCTTTACCACAGAGGCACAGAGGCACGGAGGAACAAAACCGACGGATTATTACTCTGTGTCTCAGTGCCTCTGTGGTGAAAACACAATGTCGCGGTAGAGGGCGGAAATTCGCTCCGCGATCCGGTCCCAATCGTAGACCTCGCGGGCGCGCTCGCGGCCCGCTTGGCCCATGTCAAGGCGCAGAGCAGGGTCCGCGTAAAGCCGGTCGAGCGCGCCGGCGAGGTCCCGTACGGCCTGCTCGGGAGAATGCGCCGGCACCTTCACGCCACACTCCGGCGTCACGTGCAGTCCCGGCCCCGCAAGGTCCAGGCAGACGACGGGCTTGCCCACTGACATAGCCTCCACCACCACCAGGCCGCCGCCGTCGCGCAGGCTGGGAAACAGGAAAACGTCCGCAGCCGCCATTTCCTCGAGGAGGCTTTCTCGCGCCATCCAGCCCGTAAACTTGACCTGCCCATTAAGTCCCAGTTCGCGCGCCAGCGCTTCAAGCCGCGCCCGCTCCGGCCCTTCCCCCACGATGACCAGTTGCGGCCGCGCGTCAGGGTTTCCCTGAATCCCGAATCCTGAATCCTGAATCCAGCTTTTGAACGCTCTCACCGCCAGGTCGAACCCCTTGATAGGCACCAGCCTGCCTGCAGTCAGCACGCGAAACTTGCCGTTGCGGGGAAGTGGACCCCCTAATCCGTCGATAACGATGGCCGGTGTAGGGGGACGGCTTGCCGTCCCCTTGCGGTCAGCGGGTAGGGCAAGCCCTACCCCTACACCGCTCGCTTCCGCCTCGGCCATCGACACGCCGTTCACCGACATCATCTGAGCCTTTCGCCGCCAGCGCCCGGGCAGCGCCTCGAGCGCCTCGCGGTTGGCCATCAGGTCAGCACCCGCGCGCACTCCTGGCCCAGGGCAAAGAACGGGTCGTGGCGAAAGACCCACTGCATGCCTATGCGAAAGTACTCCCACAGGCGAGCGCTTGCGCCGAAACGGGCTCGAAACTCGCCGGGCACAAAGTGGGCGCCCCCGCCCGGGCCGCGCAGGTAAGGAATGGGCAGGAGCGCCCCCGTGGGGCTGGCCATCCAGTCGTTCTCGTAAGTGAGGTGGTGGAAGGCGTCAAACCGAATCCGGCGATGCAGCCTCCGAGCCACAAAGTAGGCTTTCCATTGCCACAGGTAAGCGTAGAACTGGAGCGCCCCTTGATGCCGCAAGAGCGCATGTAGCCGCGCCGGCAGGTCAACATATACGATCTCAGTGTTGGGAACTGGGCTCCTCGCCAAGGCCGCGTCAATTGCCTTGCGATTCTGGGCGGCGGTGAGAACCCATAAACGATACTCGCTCCCCAGGCGCTTGATCAGATTCCAGGCCATTAGGTCCCCGCCGCCAAAGAACTTAGCGCCCGGATCTGCTCCGCAGGCAAAGGCACAGACTAGGACTTTTCCTCGCAACATGGTTGATCAAAGGCCGACGCCGGCCCTCCGCGTCCGATCCGTTTCTACATGACGCTCCGCGGACTTTGGCCACTTGGGGACAGGGCCAAAGAAACCATCCTTTGCGCCGCGAAGTTCCGCCCGCATACACTCCCACTCTCTACGAAGCCCCATCTTCACCAACCGGAAGAAGCAATGAGCGGGGTATGTACAAAGACGAGAAGCCAAGTGCCAGGGCCGGCCCAAGCCCCTCAGCGTCCAGAGCTGATTGCGCGTCAGCATGTAGCGGATGGAGGCACGTTCCAGCTTGCGCGAGCTCCCACCTCCAATGTGCCAGACCTTTCCTTGCGGGCAATAAAGGATGCTGAAGCCAGCCCGCTTGCAGCGCAGCGACCAGTCAACGTCCTCGTTCCAGGTCAAAGCCGGATTGAATCCCCCAACCCATTTGAGTATTCGCATCGGAATCAAAACGCAGCATGAGGACGCGGCATCCATCTCGACGACTTTTTCGAATTGTCCGCTGTCGATCGAGTCACGAACCGGGTTGAAGTAGAAGCCCGTCCAAAGGCTCACCCGCCCGTACGCGAACCACAACCGGGCAGGGTCACGAAGATAATAAATCTTCGGGCCCACGGCCGCCCTATTGTCGCTTGCCTGAGCGGCTGCGACGAGGTGAGAGACCAAACTGCGGTCCACTCGCGTGTCATTGTCGAGAATCAAGACGTAGGCGCTGCCAACCTCAGCGGCCCTCTGGATACCGAGGTTACGGGCCTGTGACACTCCCTGGTTCACAACTTGCTGGATGATTTCCAGGCCAGGGAAGCGGCGTGCGATCCGGTCTCTCGAGTCGTCCGTGGATGCGTCGTCCACCACAATAATCCGCAGATCCGGGTAATCGGAATTCTTTAGACTTTCAACGCAAGGGATTGTGTACTCGGCCCCGTTCCAGTTGGCTAACACCACACAGACGCTGGACTCGCTCTGTCTCTTATTCATGGCGGAATTGGGCAGCTTTATCGGAAAATGGGGTCAAAAACCGGACCACGTCGCTGAGGCGAAGCCGACGAGATTACCCGCAACCCGCTTGAAGTAGCCAGGTTCGAGTTCCCTAACGCCCAGGAAGATGCTCATCAGCGCCCGAATGGAAAGCGTCAGGCAACACAGGGGGGTCGAAAGTTCTGGGTGCTTGTTGACGAAGTGCAGACGGTTCAGGACCTCTTTCTTACCGAAGGCGTACCAACTGGTGCGACCCACCCGCGATGGATAATGGTAGAAGCGGGCGCCGGCGACGACGGCGAGTCTGTACTTCTTTCCGATCCGGTAGCTTAAGTCGAGATCCTCAAGGTAGCTGTAGCTCTCAAACCATTCGTCGAACCAGAACTCATCTAGCACCCTCCGCGAGTAGACCACCGCGTAAGTGGGCAGCCACCGGACGTAGGTGTTTTCACGGATCCCAGGCATCATGGTGTGTGTGCCGGACCGGAGCACTGCCCCCTTTTTCGAATCGTACAAGCCTAGGCGCGAGGCGACGCGCAGAGCCTTGAGCCAGCCCGCTGGAGGTGAGGGGTAGTTAACCAAATTACAGCCCGTCCCTCCAAGGCTCTCCGGCGCAGTCTCCCAAAAGCTCAGCAAGTTTTCAACGGCGTCGGGCTCGAGTACGATGTCGTCGTCCATGAACGCAACCAGCGTGCACTCCGGCCGCGCCACCCGAGTGCCTCGGTTGCGCGCATCACAGATGGATGAGCCTGGCATGCTTATGAAGTGAGCATCGAGTCGGGGAAACTCGAGCGGAACCTGCGCAACGCCGTCGCCCTCGCCGACAATCAGGACCTGATCCGGCAGGCGGGTCTGTGCAGCGAGACTCGCCAGCATCCGTCTCAGCTCCGCAAGGCGGCCGATGGTCGGAATGACGATGGCGAGCTTCATCAAGGTCGCACCTGGAGTCTCATGGAGTGATCTGCAGTTGGCTTCAATCAGGACGGACGGACAAGGCAGTCGCACTGTACCGAACCCGTCGCCATAGAAAGAGGAGGAGGCTTACAGGGAGCCACGCAAGGTCAGCCGGGCTGCCGCGAGCATAGCGGGCAAACGTCGCCACCCTGCCCTCGGCCAGCGCGGCCAGTTCGAGTTGCTTTCGTATCCCTGGAATGCTCTGATTGATGAGTTGCTTTGCCGGCTCGGGCACATCGGGGTCAGTGGCCAGGAACTTCGCAACGTCCATTTCCTCCTGGATGCTGCGCAGCGTCAAACCACGGTGGGCGCCCGTGACTCGATAGAGATAGCCCACCCGGTGGAGCAACTTTCCTTTGATTGCCGTCGCGGAGAGTCTGGCAATCCAGAACATCCATTCGTTTCCGCTTCCCCATTCAGGAAATTCGACGCCTGCGTCAATCAAGGCCTTCCGGTGAACAATCGGAAATGCGCAGGACCGCCACGTGAGAAATTCAGTGAGACCGTAGTGTTCCACCGAGGGTTGGGGCGGCAAGTTAGGGAGCTTCAAAGGAGTGAGTCGCCCGTCTGGGCCCGGTCGGCACGGGGCGAGTCGGTCGGCAACAAAACAGGGAGAATCTTCAGTCGTTTGGAGCAGGCGCTCCAGTCGGTCTGGAACCCATTCGTCGTCCGCATCGAGAAACGTCACCCAGCGTCCCCTAGCGCCCTTTACGCCCCTATTTCGTGCTGCCGCGCAGCCAGAATTATGCCGAAGTTGGAGAACCCGCACGCGCGGATCGTCGACAGCTTCTACTTGCTGTAGCGTGCCGTCAGTGGAGGCGTCGTTCACCACGATCAGCTCCACATCGGACATCGTCTGGCTAAGGACCGACCGGATAGCGTTCCGGATCGTCTTCCCGGCGTTGTACGCCGGAATTACTACCGAAACCAAGGGGACCTCTGACATGTGTTTTTCATCCCAGCGTCGGTCTCATGCGCGTCTGCACGACGAGACTCGCCTGCCTGCGTCTCAGTTCCGTATCGCGTCCGATGGTCGGAATGACGATAGCAATCCTGTGGGCAACTTCTGTCATGGCCGGGGCCCCCTGTCCCGGCTGTCCTTGAACGCCCAGGCGTGGAAGTCCTTTGTGCGAGGGTGCGTCTCAATACGCTGAAAGCCCAACCTCTCGAGGAGGTCGAGAACCATCCCCGGCGTTTGCGGTGGCGGCAGCAGATGGGGATGGACCTCGCAGCAGACTATTTTGCACTGAGGGTTGGCCAAGGTGCGGGTGAGGCCGCGGATCACCGCGTATTCGTAACCTTCTACGTCCACTTTAACCGCTCTCGGCAATCGCAGCTTTTGCTCCTCGACGAAGTTGTCCCCATATACGACCCTTGCCCACTCAACCATCTCGCCCCTGCTCCGTCGTTCAGCCGACGGCAGAATCCTCGAAGAGCCTGCAACCGTCCCAAGTGTGAGGCACACGGTTCCGTCGCCGTCCCCCAGGGCTACTCTGAAGGCCCGTACGTTCGTCAGTTCGTTCAGCTCAATGTGCTCACGCAAGCGGTCGTAGCTGTGTTCCTCGGGCTCGAAAGCGGCAACTTGTCCTGCTTCGCCCACACGCTTGCCAAGAAGCACGCTATAGAGCCCCGTGGCAGCCCCGATGTCGTAAACACAGTCCCCAGTACGGAGACGCCCCATCAGGAACTCCAAAGTGGCGCGCTCACCCCCAAGCGATTCCAAAGATTCGATGTTGGAGCGCGAATAGACGTAAAAACGCGCGGTCTCGCCTCCGAGTGACAGGCTGTGTTCACCGCCGGTAGGAGCAAAACACCGGCGGTACGCGTGTCTTAGGGTGCTCCTCACGCCGAGTATTCCGGCGACCCTCATAACGTGCTGTTTCATTGCAGCTCGGCCGAAGATCCGCACCCAGTCACCTGCCTCTCTGCAAACACCCTCGCTCTCAAAAACTTGCCGCGCTAGAGGGTCGGTGCGCCCGACGAGACCGACTCCGGAGTCTGTGCCCTCTTTTCCACAAACTCGAAAACAAGTTCGCGGACTGTCTTTACGAACGCCTCAGTAGAAAGCCGCTGAGCTCTCACCGCCAGGTGCCGGAGCAAATTCTCCTGAAGGCGGGTGCTGGCGAGAACGGTCTCGATTTTCCTAACGGCGTCGTCCTCGCCCGTGAAGGTGAGCAGGGGGTGATCGACGATTTCCGTCTGGCCGCCGCCATTGGTGACAAAGGTAATACAGCCGCCCTTGACCATCTCCGCAGGGGCGATCCCAAAGGGTTCGTTGTCCCGAGCGTTGATGCCGTAGCGGTGCTTGGCGATGAGCTCTCTCTTCTTGTCGCCAACCGTACGCCCTTCGAGGAAAACCCACTCGCGATGGCGGCCGGCAAGTTCCCTAACCTTTCGGCCAAACGGGGAATCCTCGAGCGCGCCGAGAATGTGCAGGTGGACGTTGTGGCCCCGCTGGCGTACGCGCTCCAGGATTGTGATAACGGCATCCATGCGCTTTTCCGGGACCACTCTCCCGATGCACACAAAGCCGTCTTCTCTCTCATTCCATGGGACGGCCGGAAACTCGCCGGGAATGGGCGGGAACTGGACGCGCTTAGGTACGATTCCGAACTCTCTCTCCAGTACGGCAGCCGTCCAGCGCGAGTTCGCTACGGTGACGTTCTTGCTCCAGTTCTCAGTGTGGGGAGGCGCAAGCTGGTTGCAGAGCCTCAGATAGGCCCTGCGCAACACTGTATCGCCGTACCACCACCGCCGGTCGCTCGTAATCATCGGATCGAGGATGCGCTGCAAGCGGGGAGCAAAACTGAAGTCCGCCGTGAACTGAATGAGCGGCACGCAGAGATCACAGGGATTGTAGTGGGTCGTAACGACGTCAAAATGCGACGCCAGGCGCCGGCATTCCCTTGCGAAGAGTGCGCCTCGCAGTCCCGCAAACTTGGTGGTGCGGTGTAGTTCGAGCGGCATCCGCACTTCACGGATGGCGAACTCACCCGGTCGGAGGTTTGTGCCGTAAAAGGTATTCAGCCGCTCAAGCTCAACCCTGCCGCCCGTAATCAGCGTGACCTCGTAGTCGTGTTTCAGCGCCTCGACGGTCCACAAGGCTCCGGTCTCGGAGCCGCCGTACGCGAGTTGCGGATGGATTACCGCTACGTGTGGTCGCATCAAGCTTTCGCCCTCGGCTCCGGTGGCGCGAGAACTTCTTTAGCCACATGCGCAGCTGTCCGATCCCAGGAGAACATCCCCGCTCGCTTGAAGCCCTTGTTGATCAGATCCCTCCGCACGGACTCCTCATTAACTCGTTTGAGTGCTTCCATCAGCGATTGAGGGGAGTGAGGGTCGATCATGATTGCGGCGTCGCCGACGACCTCGGGCACTGAGGTCTTGTTCGTGGCGAGAACCGGCAACCCGCAGGCCATCGCCTCGACTGGAGGAAGCCCGAATCCTTCATGAAGGGACGGGAAGATCAAGGCATGCGCGCTGCTGTACAGAACCGGGAGGTCTCTGTCTTCAGCAGAGCCAACGAAGTGAAACCAATCCGTTCTTCCCGACGCTTCTATACTGCCAAGAATGTCCGCCTCTGGGGACGAAACTGGCCTTAGCGATGTGACTACGACGGGCAGTGGGCGAGGGCTTCCTCCGTTTAGATTCGCAAAGGTCTGCAATATGAAACGCAGGTTCTTATCGCCCACGGCCGGGCCGACGAAAAGGTAGAATTGTGGCGGCAGTGAGTAGCGTGTCCGGACACGACGAATTTCGTCGGCGTCCCCGATCGGCTGAAAGCGTGAGCCTACTCCGCAATACACCGGGACGATCTTCGCGCGGGGGACTCCGAAAACTCGGCTTAGTTCGTCAGCGGCGAAGCGGGAGTCGGTCAGGATCCTGTCCGAAGACCGCGCCGCTCTCCGGCTCACGGCGTGCCAGTAGAGTAACCCCGGAAGTTTATTGGCCTGAAAGCGCCTGCCGGGCCGGGTCCACTCGAGCTCCGCGTGTGCGTCGTGCATGACAACAACACTTCTCTTGCACGATAAGGGGAGAACGGGGAGCCACCCCTCAAGCGATACCAGAACATCAATGCCGTGACTGTGGAAGGAGGTATAGACTTGGTCGCAGAAGATGCGCCGAAAGGGCCGGTCCCTTCCGACAGGCAGCTTAATTGTCTTGACAACCTTCGACGACCCAAGGCCCTCCGCGTCGTTCAGAACAATCACCGAAACGTCGCAGCCCGCGGCACTGAGCACGGGAACGAGTCGGGGTAGGACTTCTTTCTCGTAACGGGCGACTCCGCCTCGAAGCTTCGGGGCGAAATATGTGGCGACTATGGTTGTTTTCATCCGGTTTAATCCACTTGATTACAACGACGTGAACCTGAGGAACCCCACATTTCTGCTTCTTGGCTGAACTTGTGGCCATCGTGGGAACCGTCAGCGTCCCGCATTCAAGCGATCGGGCCTGGGTTCCCTAGAGGCGATAGGGAGGCACGGCGCGCTGGGGACCTTTAGGGGTTGCAAAGGTGCCATCTCATCGTGGCGATGCCACTTTCCCGTTATGCCTATCAGGCCATCCTTGTACCCACTCATAATGGCCACGAGAACGGACAGCCGCCCGTGCGCGGCGTTCTTGAGCAAGCGACCGAGGGTGTTAACGAAATGAAAAGCATGGAAGAGTGGGCGTGCCATTACGTGAACCATTCTGCGTCCGAGCAGAATGTGATTGCGCGTGGAGTAATAATACGCCACTGGGCTATGCTTGCCTCCGCTTGACCTCCCACCGCAGTGAGAAATTGCTGCCCCTCTGGCAGTTATTACCCTGTACCCTAGGGAGTTCGCCGTTAAGCAGAATTCGAGTTCCTCGTGGTAGGCAAAAAACTGCTCTTCCAGGTAGCGGTCGAATTTGGTGCGGAAGCTTCTGAGGGTGCAAGCACGAACGAGAAAGCCGGCCCCTGATACCCATGGGCAGTTCCAGAAGTCGGGTCGGTTATCAAGGTTTGTAGGTCTGCTGCGGATGATGGGGATAAAGAAGAAGGCGCGGAGGATCGGG
>CAWIUZ010000328.1:0-8957 GCA_963838915.1 uncultured Acidobacteriota bacterium | reverse complement strand
CAATATCGCGCCCTTAGGAATGATTCCAAGTTCCGAGAGCGCCTTGCCGCGCCGAGGTCCGGCCGGGCCCGCGAGTGTGAGGAGTTGACTTGCGTGGCGAAAGAAGAGTGAGCTTGGAGCTAAGTGTTCCATCGGTATCGTTGACTTGCATGGAGCTCAAATTGACCACTACTTTCGATTCGTGCGCCAGCGGCTCTGCCGCTCTGCCTTGCGGAAAGGCGTCGCCTTTCCGCAAGACACGGCGGCAGAGCCGCAACTTGAATTACCACAATCTTCATTGCACCTCGCATTCTCTGCTAGAATTACCTTTAACAACCTCGGAGGACAGCGGCGATGCCCCAATACGAATATCTCTGCAAGAAATGCAATAAGACATTCAGCATGATCATGACACTGGCAGAGTACGACAGAGGGAAAGTGGCCTGCCCGAAGTGCAAGAGCAAGAAAGTCGAGCAAAAGGTCGCTTCGTTCTTCACGGTCACGTCCAAGAAAAGCTAAGAAGGGCAGTGCCTAGTGCCTGGTGCTTACTGCCTAGTTGGAGGTGCACGCCACTGGCCACTAACCACCAGGCACTAGCCAATAAGCACTGGTGTCTTGATTCCTGCCTTCCGCGCGAACGCTGCCGCTTCTTCATAGCCTGCGTCTACGTGGCGGGCCACGCCGATGCCTGGGTCGTTGGTCAGCACCCGGTTAAGGCGCTTGGCCATTTCCGGCGTGCCGTCCGCCACGGTGACCTGGCCGGCGTGCAGCGAGTAGCCGATGCCCACGCCTCCGCCGTGATGGAATGAGACCCAGCTTGCCCCCGAGGCAGTGTTCAGCAGGGCGTTCAACACCGGCCAGTCCGCCACGGCGTCGCTCGCGTCCTTCATGCTCTCGGTCTCACGAAATGGCGATGCCACCGACCCGCAATCCAGGTGATCACGGCCAATCACAATGGGCGCCTTCAACTCACCCTTGGCCACCAGATCATTAATACGCTCTCCGAACAACGCCCTTTCACCATAGCCCAGCCAGCAGATGCGCGCCGGCAGTCCCTGAAACTTGACCTGTTTGTGCGCCAGCTTGATCCAGCGGTCGAGAATGAGATTGTCGGGGAAAAGTTCGAGCACCAAGTCGTCGGTCCGGTAAATATCCGAAGCTTCGCCGGAGAGCGCGGCCCAGCGGAACGGCCCCCGTCCCTCGCAGAAAAGCGGCCGAATGTAAGCGGGAACGAAGCCCGGAAAACTGTAGGCGTCCTTCACGCCCCCATGCTCGAACGCCATGGTGCGAATGTTGTTGCCATAGTCGAACGTGGCCGCGCCCAGTTTTTGAAGTTCCAGCATGCCCGTAACGTGGCGCGCGATGGATTCATACGAACGCTTCAGGTAGTCGTCAGGGTTTTTCTGCCGGAGGCCGGCGGCTTCATCCAGCGTCAGGCCGGCGGGGATGTAGCCGTTCAACGGGTCGTGCGCGCTGGTCTGGTCAGTGAGCAGGTCGGGCACCACGCCGCGCCGCGCGAGTTCGGGAATCACATCGGCGCAGTTCCCCACCAGGCCCACCGACACAGCGTTCTTCTGGCGGACAGCGTTTTTGAGAATTCGTAGCGCTTCGCTCAAATCGTTCACGCAGATGTCGCAATAGCCGCCCCGGATGCGGCGCTTGATTTTCTCCGCGTCCACTTCCACGCCCAGGAAAGCCGCGCCGTTCATGGTGGCCGCCAATGGCTGGGCTCCTCCCATGCCGCCCATGCCGCCGGTAACGACGAGCTTGCCCGAAAGGTCGCTCCCAAAGTGCTTGCGTGCTGCAGCGGCAAAAGTCTCGAAAGTGCCCTGCAGAATTCCCTGCGTGCCGATGTAGATCCAGCTTCCGGCAGTCATTTGGCCGTACATCATGAGGCCCAGGCGTTCGAGTTCGCGGAACTTTTCCCAGGTGGCCCAGTGCCCCACCAGGTTGGCGTTGGCGATGAGCACGCGCGGCGCCCATTCGTGAGTCCGGAAAACACCCACCGGCTTGCCCGACTGCACCAGAAGCGTTTCGTCGCATTCGAGCCTCTTCAGGGCTTCGACGATGGCGTAATAGCACTCCCAATTCCGAGCCGCTTTGCCCGTGCCGCCATAAATAATCAGGTCCTGCGGCCGCTCGGCCACCTCTTCGTCAAGGTTATTCATCAGCATCCGCATGGCGGCCTCTTGCTGCCAGCCTTTGCAGGAAATCCGGGTGCCGCGCGGGGCGCGAACGGGCTGATAGGCGGGTGCTGAGGACAGGGTTTTCTCCAGAATGGGATGCTCCGACATCGGTCTCCTCCCGTGTCCAATTTTAGCCCACCGCCGGACAAAGAAAAAGTGCGATGGGTGGCGCCTACGTCTCGACGCTTTTTGTCGGGATGTAGGCGCTCTGGAGTTTGCCCTACGCCACGCCTCGGGCAGACATGCCAAAAAACGGCACGTCTGCGCCAGCCGCGGAATACGGAGTTATTATGCCGCACTCTTTTGAAAATCGAACACCACTTTGACGGCGCGATGCCGGTGCTTTTGGCGGCCAACCACCAGAGCGTCTTTGTAATGATCGAGCCGGAAGCGGTGAGTTATCAGACGTGCGGTGTCGAGTCGCTTTTGCGCGAGCAGGCGCAGGTAAATCTCCATGGCGTGGAGACGCTCGCCTTCGAAGTTCTCGATTCCAAACGCATTCGAGCCGACCAGGGCGATCTCTTTGAAGTAGAGCGGCGTCCACTCGAAGCGCGCCGGTTGGTCGACGCCGGTCACCACAATCGTTGCGCGGGGTTGCGCCACACGCACCCCGACCTCGAACGATTCCGGCGAGCCGACCGTGTCGTAGATCACGTCTACGCCGCGCAAGAGCCACGGCGCGCCTCTGTGCGGGCGAAGCACTGACGCGCCGACTATTCCTGCGATAACCTCCACGATCTCGGCTCGATCCCGAGTTCGGATTACACGTTCAGCGCCCAACTCACGGGCCAATTCTTCTTGGTGCGGGTAGCGCGCGATGGCGATCACGCGAGCGGCGGGATAGAGCGTCCGCAGAATGGCAATCGACAAGAGCCCCAGCGTCCCGCAGCCATAAACCAAGGCCAGCCCGCCTTCGCGCGGCGGCGACTTGAAGATGGCGTGCAGGCTGACGGAGAACGGATCGGCCAGCACTGCCTGGTCGAAGCTCACGCCTTCCGGAATCGGGAACAATTGTGATTCGTGCGCAGCCACGAGCGGCGCAAAGCCACCGGAAGCGGCGCGGCAATTGCCGATATGGATGCCCGGCGGCAAGTGGCCATCGGTAAAGTGCCCGCAGGAAAAATACTGTCCGCGCTGGCAGGCATCGCACGGCGGCGTGATCCCTCGCGGCCCGCACGAAAGCCAGGGATTCAGCACCACCCGCTCGCCGACGCGCCGGCTGGTCACGCGCGGGCCCACGCGTTCAATCGTGCCCGCCACTTCGTGTCCAAGCACGGCGGGAAATGAGATGAGCGACGTAAGGGGATTGTCGAAACTTCCCTCGAGGAAGATTTCCTTCAGGTCGCTGCCGCAAATCCCGCACAACTCGGTTCGCACTACGGCCCAGTCGTCAGCCGGGAGTTGCGGTTCAGGAATTTCTTTGAAGGCCAGGGGGCCCGGCGCCGCCAAATAGGCGCGAGGCGCGACAATGCCCCCGAGGTAGGCGAACGCGAAGCGCGGCAGACTATATCGGAATAGTATTGCTTTCATATTATCAACCGAAGCATTTGTATCGTTGTGGGTAGGCGTAATACAAGATTGAGTTAAACAAGGTTTGCTAAGATGGCCGGTTTAGCAAAGGGTTAGACGCCCACGTTCGATACCAGTTTGACCCATAGCGCTGGCCTTTAGGCCAGCACTTGCCGACCTCAAGGTCGGTGCTACGCGCAAATTGGGAGGGCGGCGCAGCGCCGGGTGAGGGGGTTCGTCCGCCACCTACGCAATAGTCTGTGAGATCCGCCTTCGCAATCGTCAATCGACCATCGTCAATCGTCTCTCAGTTTTGCTTCCGGTACACAACTCCGCCCTTCATCACAAAGCTCACGCGCTCGAGTGCGCTGATGTCGTCCAGGGGATTGCCTGGAACCGCGATGACGTCGGCCCAATAGCCGGGCTTCAGGGCGCCGATTCGATCCTGCCAGCCGAGCAGCTTCGCGCCGTTGAGCAGGCCGGCCTGAAGCGCGGCCAGCGGCGTCATGCCGTTCTTCACCATCAGCACGTACTCGCGCGCCTGGGTGCCGTGGGGGAAGGGGCCCACGTCCGAGCCGACCGCCATCGGCACGCCGGCCGCAAGCTGCTTGCGGAACTCCTCGACGTGCAGGTCGGCAATCTTTTGTTCGTGCGCGGCCTGCGTGGGCGTGGCAGCGTGCTGTGCAAAGTATTCCATGATGGTAAACGTCGGCACGGCGAAGATCTGTTTCTCGCGCATGATTCGCATGGTCTCGTCGCTCAGTTGATCGGCGTGATCGACGGAGGCGACGCCGGCCCGCGCGGCGTAGAGCGTGCCCGGCTCACCCGTGGCGTGCACGGCGACGTGCTTGCCAACGCGGGCGGCTTCCTCGACGGCCGCGCGCAGCTCGGCTTCCGTGTACTGAAACGGCGTGGAGAGCCTGCCGTCGCGAATCGAGTCCGGGCCGGTTTCGTAAATCTTGATGAAATCGGCTCCCTCCTTGAACTGCTGGCGGATCACTGTAACCAGTTCGTCCGCATTGTTGGCGTAAGTAGCGTTCGATAAGATGTGTTGCGCGGGGTTAAAGCGGATGGCGTCTTCGTGGCCACCGAGAATATCCACCGCGTTGCCGCTGACGCGCAAGCGCGGGCCGGGAATCAAACCCTGATTGATGGAGTTACGGAGCGCCGAGTCGGCGGAGCCGGCGCCCTCGGTTCCCATGTCGCGCTCTGCCGTAAAGCCGGCCATCAGGTCGTCCCGGGCCCCGAGGACCGCGTAAATGGTGCGCTCCGGCACCGACTCCTCGATGGTCTGCAAATCTTCGGCGCCGGGATGTAGAAAGAGGTGCACGTGAGCATCGATCAACCCGGGCATCAGCGTGCCGTCGCCCAGGTCGATGGCCTCCGCTCCTTCCGGACGTTTGACGGCTGAGCCGGCTTCGGCAATTCGATCGCCTTCGACCAACACTTCTCCCGGCGCAACGATCTTCCCGCTCTCGATATCCAGCAGGCGTGCGGCGTGCAACACCACCGCCTGCTTCGACGCAGGCTGCGGCGGGGCTTGAGCGAAGGCAGCGCAGAAAGGAAGGCAGAATACCAAGAACGCAGACATCGTTTCGAAGGTGTTCGCATGGATGTTCATAATGCTCGTCATCATACCATTTTCTTACGCTCGGCGGGCCGGCTGACCCTTTGGCGCCACAGAGGCACAGCGCGGCAAAGCCCCAACCAAATGCAGATTCTTCGCTTCGCTCAGAATGACATGTCATCGCGAGCCCGTTCGCTTCGCTCAGGGTAAACTGGGCGAAGGATCTGCTTTTCTTCTCTGCGCTTCAGCGCCTCTGTATTGAGGAGTCTGCACGCGGTTCGTGGTACCATATCCACCACAACGTTGCAGATTACGTTTTAGACACAGGCACGATTGCACTCCAGGGGGCCGGCGGGCGTGGCGAGTCGAACTTCTCATCGCGCGGGAGGGAATCTATGGAGGGAATTCGAATGAGGGAATCCTCAAGACTCAAGCCCGGGATCTGGATTTTCATCGTTGCCCTCATCGCGGTGGCCTCCCCGCAAAGGATGGCGGCCCAGGCCGAAGATATTACCAGCAAGCTCCAGGGCTTCGATTCCTACATGGAGAAGATTCTGAAGGACTGGAACGCTCCGGGAGTGGGCGTGGGCATCGTGGTCAAGGACAAGCTGGTTTTCGCCAAGGGTTACGGCTATCGGGACTACGGAAAGAAGCTGCCCTTCACCCCCACCACGCTTTGCCAGATCGCCTCCAACACCAAACTTTTCACCGCCGTCGCCGCGGGCATGCTGGTCGAGGAGGGCAAGCTGACCTGGGACAAGCCGGTGCGCGAAAAGGTTCCAGCCATCGAGTTCTACAACGACGAGCTTAATAACAACGTTACGTTGCGCGACATGCTCTCTCACCGCACGGGAATCACTCGCCACGATATGATCTGGTACAAGGCGGATCTCAGCCGCAAGGAACTCTTCGAACGCATCAAGTACATGGAGCCCAAGGAGCCGCTGCGCACAACCTTTCTCTACAACAACATGATGTTTGCCGCCGCCGGCTACCTCATCCAACTCCAGTCGGGTAAGACCTGGGAGGACTTCGTCCGCGAGAGAATCTTCCAGCCGCTGGGAATGAACGCCAGCACGTACTCGGTGGCGGACATGCTCAAACAGGACGACCACGGCGTGCCTTTCACGGAGAAGCGCGACACCATGGAGCTTTACCAGATCCCCTATTATGAGGACACGGCGGGAATGGCTCCCTGCGGCGCCATCATTTCCAACATCCAGGAGATGTCGCACTGGCTTATCGCCTTGATGAACGAAGGAAAATACGAGGGCAGGCAAGTGCTGCCCGAGAACGTGCTCAAAGCGACGCTCGAGCCCGCCATCGCACTCCCGAATACTCTGGCAGAAGCCCGAGGCTACTGGGAGCTGCTTGATCCCGCTTACGGGATGGGCCGGTTCTCCGTATCTTATCGGGGCCACCTGCTTACCTACCACGGCGGCTATCTGAATGGCTTCCATTCCCAGGTCTCCTTCATGCCTCGCGAACGAATTGGCGTGATTGTCTTTGTGATCGGGGACCACTGCGTAGATCTTATCGACATCGTCGGCTATAACGTCTACGAACGGCTGTTGAGTTTAGACAAGACCCCCTGGAGCGAGCGCCGTCTGGCGATCAGGCTGAAAGGCAAGAAGGCCGGGACCGAGGCTCGCGCCAAGGCGGGGCTGGATCGCGTGCCAAACACCCAGGCTTCCCATCCCCTCGCGGATTATGTGGGCGAATATGAGCACCCCGCCTATGGAGTGGTGAAGATCGGGATGAAAGACCAACAACTCGAATTCGATTTTCACAAAATTCAACTGCCCCTGACTCGCTTCCATTACGACCGCTTCGACACGCCCGACGACGAGATCAACGGAAAATGGTCGGTGAACTTCATCACTAATTCTCAAGGTGACGTGGCGACGGCGGTGATGTCGTTGGACGAAGCCGAGGCCAGCTTCACGCGCCGGCCTCAGGCGCTTGAACCCCAGATCCTCTCACGGCTCGCCGGGACCTACGAGAACCCGACCGGCGTCAAGTTTCAGGTCGTGCTGAAGCAGGACGGCAGCCTCTATGTGGCTATGCCCGGCGAGCCCGAAGAAAAGCTGATCCCGTATAAAGGCCTGCAATTCCACGTCAAGGAATTCTCTGACCGGGTCTGGGAATTTGTAATGGAAAACCAGCAGGCGAAGGCGCTCAAACAAAGGGACCCGTCCGGGGAGGTCGTTTTCCCGCGAAGGTAGGAGCTGATTGCCGATTTCCGTTAAGAAATCGTCAACCGGCGAGTGTCATTCTGAGCGAAGCGAAGAATCCCCGCAGTTAGTTTAGGAACTCACGGACTGCTCAGATTCTTCGCTTCGCTCAGAATGACATAATACACAATCGGATGTTTCAAGCAACGAGGAGGCAACGATGGCAAGTGAAAAAGCAGGCGGCAAGGTATGGATTGTTCCTGATTGTTTCCTGCCGGAGCAGAGCACCGGCAACCTTAAGAGTCATGAATCGGCCTGTGTTCTGAACGTCGGCAAAAAGCCGGCCACGTTGAAACTCACGGCCTATTTTGAAGATCGTGATCCGATCGAGGGGCTCCAGGCGACCTGCCCGGCGCGTCGTACCAATCATATCCGCATCGGTCCGCTCAAGAATCGGCGCGGGCAGGCTATTCCGGTTGGAACGCCCTTTGCTCTCAAGATTGAAAGCAACGTTAAAGTGGTCGTGCAGCACACTCGGCTGGATACAACGCAACCTGCCCTCGCGCTCATGACTACGATGGCGTTTAAGGCCGATTGACCTGGGGAGGCGGCAGCCCCTCGAGCTGCGCTGCCGCGCGTCAGGGCTTTCGTGCTAGACTGCGGCTGATTATCTGCATCTCGGGCAGTCGCATTTCGTCCCGAGAAATCTCTGAGGAGGAAAAGACCATGAAGAGATTCGGCGGACTGATCATAGTTGCCTTGGCCGTTCTCATTAGCGCTCCCCGCAGCGCATGCGCCCAGGGCGCCTTCACGCAACTCACCGGCAAGGCCTTTGAATCTGCAATACCCAATGATTTTTACCTCGAGGGCAACAGGATCCCCGTGGAGAAACGTAACGCGGCGCTGCTGAAAACCCCGGGAGGGTCCCGATTAGTTCTGGCCCTGATCGACACTACAGGTTATAGCGCCCAGATTAAGCAGAAATACACCGGCATGGTCATTACGGAAGGGGAAGTGTCGGTGTGCAGTGTTCCGCTTAGCGTGGGGAGCTACGGGTTCGGCCTCGAGAAGCCCGCCGCGACCAGCAGCGAGGACGCGAAGTTTCATCTTTACAACCAGGCCGGCGCAACGGTGGGGGAATGTGCAGCCAAGAAAGATAGCGCCCTCAAACAGCCCAAACCGCTCAACGTCGTACTGGGCAAAGAATCAGGCGCGCGCCTCTACCTGGGCCGATACTTTGTCGAGTTGAAGTAGATTTCGCGTGTCAGGTGTGTTCCGTAAGGACTGCCCTCTCCCTTGGGGAGAGGGTGGCCTGCGACGGCGCTTTCATCAGCCGACGCAGACCCGGTGAGGGGTCACTTTCTTCAGGCACTCGTCAATTCCTATAAGTCTTTTCTCTCAAATCCGAATTGCGCCACAAAGGGCAGGATGGCCGTGGCAGGGAGCATCAGAAAAAGCACAAGAAAGTTCACGTGCTGGCGTGTTAGCAGCCAATCGTAGGCGCCGTGAGCGTAGACTGGAGACGGATAAAAGGTTTGGCCG
>CAWIUZ010000327.1:0-9716 GCA_963838915.1 uncultured Acidobacteriota bacterium | reverse complement strand
AGATGTGGACGAGTATGTGAGTTACTATTCCAATGACGCATCAGTCCTGCTGCCCAACGAGATGATGATCACCGGAAAAGACAACATCAAGGCCGCGCTCAAGCCAATGCTGGCTGACCCCAACTTCGCTCTGACCTTCCAGTCCACGCGCGGCGAGGCGTCGAAAAGCGGCGATTTCGTATACCTGATCGGCACCTACTCGATGACCTCCTCGAGTCCCACAGACCAGAAGCCGGTTACCGATTCGGGCAAGTACCTGACGGTGTATAAGAAGCAGGCGGACGGAAGCTGGAAAGCTGTAGCCGACATGGTAAACTCCGACCTGCCTGCCCGAACCGAGCGTCCTCAGGCTGCGCCGCAACCCAAGAAACATGTGACTCACCGCGTCACCCGAGCCCACAGGCGCCGCCGTACCTAAGCCGGCATTTGCCGACCCTTCGCTCCGCTCAGGGCAGGCTCTGAGGGTCGGCGCTGCTTTGAAACAAGGCAGAACCGGGGCTTCCTGTCTCTTGCCCAACATTCTATAGTAGGCTATATAAATAAGCTTACAGTGGGTCGGCTAAACCCGCAAGCGGTGCGAGTGCGGATCGATACAACAGCCGTGGGCTGGCGCAGACGTTGCCTTTGAACGTCCGCGATGCGCCGGAGGCGCAGTTCGGTCAGGTAGCACCGCCTGCACTGACCTGTCCCTTCGGGACATCACAGGGTCGAAAATGTGATTTTCATCAGCTTTCGAGAGCCGCAGGCCCTAGACGACAGATTCCGCATTTCGGGGTCTGTGACTGGTGGGATGGTGTGGCTGATGGCTGAAAGCTGACTGCTGAGAGCTGAGTTTTGAACGATCGAACCGGGAATGTCCATGAAAACAAAGGGTGAAATCGGAGAGAGTCCATCTTGGCCTCAAAAAAGCATAGAGTTCCCGGGAGAGTGTGAGATCACCCATTCAGGGAGGGCTGAAGTGCCGTTGATGGATCGGCGAGGATTCATTTCGAGTAGTCTTCTAGGAGCAGTTGCAGTCGGCGCAGGAGCGATGGGGGCCACGGGGGCTGACGACGACAATAAGTCCCCTGCGAAGCCCAAGATACTCAACTTCAACCCTGCCATGAAGTACCGCCCCATGGGCAATACCGGCATCCTGGTGTCCGAGATCAGCCTGGGCGGACTGGTGATGGCGGAGTCGGTGCATCGGTACGCCATCGAGCACGGCGTGAACCTGGTGCATGTCGCTTGGGACTACCTGGGCGGGCAGTCGATCAAGACGCTGGGAGCAGGGCTCAAATCCCTGCGCGATAGGTTTTACCTGGCACTGAAGGACGACTATCCCAGCATCGACGAAGCCTTGAAGGTCCTCAATACCGACCACGTGGATTTCCTGATGTTTAACCGCCACTTCCCTTTTTCGGCTTCCGACGCAAAAATCGCCGAGACCTTCGAGAAGCTGAAGAACCAGGGGAAAGTCAGGTTCGCCGGTTTGACCACCCACGCCATGGTGAAGAGCACAATAGCGGCGGGCCTTCAGACCGGCTACTACAACGTCGTCATGCCGGTGCTCAACCAGCCCAACCTCGAAGCCATGACGGAAGAACTTCGCCTGGCCGAGCAGCGGGGCGTCGGCGTAATGGGCATGAAGACGATGAAGGGGCTTAAAGGGCTCGACTCGGAAGTCGCCTATTTGAAAAAGCTTCTGAGCAATCCGGCGGTCACGACGGTGACCAAAGGCATTGGTTCTTTCGATATGTTCGACGCCTATTTGGCGGCGCTCAAGGAGCCGCTGACCGCCGCAGAAGACCGGGCCCTGTACCGCTACGCGCAGGCGAACCGCTCGAGCAATTGCATGCTCTGCGATGAGTGCAAACAGGCCTGCCCGCTGGGGGTCGAGGTGTCCACCGTTTTGCGCTGCAAGGACTACTACTACGACCAAATGGGAGACCGGCAGACGGCATTGCGTACTTATCGCGAGCTCCCGGCGGAGAAAACCGGCAGCGAGGCCTGCCGCCTCTGCAAGCGGTGCGAGCCTGCATGCCCCAACGGGATCGCCATAGTCGAGCGGCTTATGCAGGCACGAGCGGTGTTTTCGGCTGGAAGCATCGGTTAACCCGAGGGTGTCGTGAATGGTACGACTCCCTCACCATCCGGCCCCTCTCCCCCAAGTGGGCGAGGGGAGAATCGAGAGGCTCATAGTTTTTTCCTCTCCATTTTTTGGGGGGGCGTAAATGTTCAGATGTAAGTCCCTCTCCCCCTTGGAGGAGACAGGCGCTAGATTAAGGGCTCGACTGCCTAATGCAAGCCCTTTTTACAGGCCCGGAGGGCCGATAGAGAGTAGCCCACGGCGTGAGCCGTGGGATCCAGGGCCAACCTCGGGTCGCTCAGCCCCGTTAGGGGCGGCAGAGGCTGCTGCTCATGCTCTGTCGCCCCTTCCGGGGCTGGGAATGTTAACGCCGCATCCGTCCCACGGCTCACGCCGTGGGCTATTCTCTGCCGCCGCTCCGCGGCTCCGAGCAAGGGTTGGCTGCTTAATCTAGCGCCTATGCCCTTGGGGGAGAGGGTGTCTCGCAGCCTGCGTTTTCATCAGCCGGGGCGAGCCCGGTGAGGGGGTTGTCTATTTGCGAAGATTCGATCGAGCTATTGAAATGCGAACCATTGCTCTCTATCTGTTGCTGATTCTGGCCTTGCCGGCTCTACTCCTCGCGCAGGAGGAGGCAGGCCAAGGCACCGCGCCCGCGGTGATTCCTGCCGCGGCGAAGGCGAAGCTGGTGCACTTGTTGCCGGACCCGTCCGTACTCGGCGCAGCACGAACGGGCGAGCAGAAGTTCTACAGCTCCGATCTTTACCAGTACACCGACGGTGGAGCGGATGTTTACCTGGATTACGGCCTGGTGGCGATGGTTCACCAGGAATACAAATCCTCGAGCACCGACTGCACGCTCGATATCTACAATATGGGCACGCCGGCGAATGCCTTCGGGATCTATGCCGCTGAAAGCTCGCCGGACTACCATTTCCTGCCTATCGGCGCGGAAGGCTACGGCACCGATGAAATCCTGAACTTCCTGCAGGACGAGTTTTACGTGAAGCTGTCGGCCTTCAGCGACAAGGAGAAAACCGCGCCGCTGCTGGAGAGACTTGCCGGGGAAGTGTCGCGAAGGATCGGCGCCTCGGCGCCGATGCCGCAGTTCCTATCGCTCTTTCCGCCTCAGCACCTGGTGAGCCACTCCTGCAAATATCTGAAGAAGGCTCCCCTGGGACACGAGTTTCTCGCTCCGGCAATCCTGGCTTCTTACGCGTGGGGTGAGAAACAGACGGTGCTCGTCATATCGAAGTCGCCCGACGCGGCAGGCGCGGTTGCCAAGGTGGAAAAGCTACGGGAGTACTTCGGGCGCTCGAGCGGGGTGGCCCCAAAGGCTGAGCTGGGCCCCTCGGCTTTTTCTGGTTCAAACCACTTGGAGGGTGAAGCCGTGTTTCTAGCAGCGGGCCCCTACGCCGTTCTCTGCCTGAACCCTCCGCCTGATGCCGAATCGTTCTTGAAGGCAGTTAAGGCGCGCATTGAAGAAACGGGAGCTGGAATATCTTTTTGACCTCGTGCGGAACCATGGCCCTCTCCCGAGGGGAGAGGGTGGCCCGCGACGGCGTTTTCGCGAGTCGCGCGGGCCGGATAAGGGTTGACGTGCGCGACAGTCGACGGTCGCCAGTTGCAAAGGAGACGGCCGGCCGTCGCCCCATACACCGCGCGTTTGAGGAGCTAATTAATGGCACATCTTGATCGGCGAGATTTCCTAAGAGCAGGCGTTACGGCAGGAGCGGGATTGGGACTAAGTCTACTCGGACCCCGGCCCCTCGTCTCAAGTCCCCAGCCACCAGCCCTGAGTATCGCGCACTACAAGACTTCCCCAACGGACCCCGACGGCATTGCCGAGGAAGCAAGGCGGCTCACTCGCCAGGCCATCGATGCTTTAGGTGGAATGGGCCGTTTTGTATCGAAAGGGAACGTTGTTTGGATCAAGCCCGACATCGGTTGGGACCGTCGGCCAGAACAGGCCGCAACGACCAATCCTGATGTCGTTGCTACGTTGGTCGCGTTGTGCTACCAGGCGGGTGCAAAGAAAGTGCTGGTGAGCGACAACCCCTGCAATCCGGCCCGGCTTTCTTATCCTCGCAGCGGAATTCAACCGGCGGCGGAAAAGGCGGGAGCGGAGGTGCCGTTCCTGGACGAAAGAAAGTTCCGAAAGATGTCCCTCAACGGCAAAGTTCTGAAAGAGTGGGAAGTCTACCAGGACATCGTGGAAGCGGACCGGCTGATCAACGTCCCCATCGCCAAGAACCATAATCTGTGCCTGGCGACCTTGGGAATGAAGAACCTGATGGGTGTGATTGGCGGGGCGCGCAACCGCCTGCACCAGGACTTGGGCGGAACGGTGGCGGATCTCGCGGCTTTTCTCAAGCCGCGCCTCGTGGTGCTGGACGCCATCCGAATCCTGACGGCCAACGGCCCCGTGGGCGGCAATCTCGCCGATGTGAAGCGCAAGGACACGCTGGTGGCGGGCATAGACCAGGTTGCGGTGGATGCCGTCGGCGCCACGCTGCTGGGTTACAAGCCTGATTCGATTGCGTACATCGTGCAGGGAAACGCCAGGGGTCTCGGCACCATCGACTTCAAATCGCTTTCACCCAAGCAGGTAGAAGTGTAAACCCCATGGCGAAGAAACAGAAAACCTCCTGGATCGTCTGGCTGCGCCGGCTGGCGCAAACGGGTTTCTTTCTTCTCTTCTTTTATCTCTTTTTGCAGACGGTCTATCACCCCATCAACCAAGCCGGGCGGGGCGTAACCCTTTTCTTCAATCTCGATCCGCTGGTGGCGCTCTGCTCCTGGCTGGCTTCGCATGCCCTAGTGGGCGCGATGCTGCTTTCGCTGGCTACGTTGTTAGTGACTCTCGTTTTCGGGCGCTGGTTTTGCGGTTGGGTTTGTCCGTTTGGCGCGCTGCACAACTTCTTCACCAGCCTGCGCGGCGGACCCGCCAAGCAAAAGCTCGAGGCGGGCGGCTATCACCCGTGGCAGAAAGCGAAGTACTATGCGCTGGTGGTGTTTCTGGTCGCGGCCCTGCTGGGCGCCGATGTGGTTGGCTGGCTTGACCCGTTCT
Organism: uncultured Acidobacteriota bacterium; assembly: GCA_963838915.1. Taxonomy (GTDB): domain Bacteria; phylum Acidobacteriota; class Terriglobia; order UBA7540; family UBA7540; genus CAVROP01. The sequence continues at coordinate 4,581 of CAWIUZ010000327.1, read as the reverse complement.
CCTTCTTTTTCCGCTCGCTCTCCACTTCCATCTACCCGGCCATTAACAAGGCGCTGGTGGCCGTATTCACGTGGGTTTACGACGCCAACCCGGGGGTCGGGCCCGTCCGGCTCACGCTCGTAACGGAGCCTGTTTACGGCTTCCTGCGCAAATACTTTTTGGCCGCCGCACAGCCGTATTACTGGGGCAGCTTTCTGATCGGGTCGCTGTTTATCGCCGTCGTCGCGCTTAACTTTTGGCGAGCGCGATTCTGGTGCCGCTACGTTTGCCCTCTGGGCGGGCTGCTGGGAGTGGTGGGAAAGAATCCCCTTGTCCGCTTGCAGAAGAATCAAGAGAAGTGCAACAACTGCCGCCTGTGCCTGGTTGACTGCCAGGGCGGGGCCGCTCCCGACAAGGGTTGGAAGCCCTCGGAATGTTTCTACTGTTGGAACTGCAAGTCGGATTGCCCCGCGCAGGCGATTACGTTCACGGTTGGTGGCCGTCCTGATCGAGTTCCTGACGCGGGTTCGGAACCCCCTCGCCCGGCCCGCCCCGGCTGAAGAAGCCGCCGGCTGCGGACCACCCTCTCCCCCAAGGGGGAGAGGGCTGGGCAAGGTTGGGAAGCCCTCTCCCGAGGGGAGAGGGTGGACCGCGACGGCGCTTTCATCAGCCGTTGCGGGCGGGGTGAGGGGTCAGTTTCAAGGTGAGGACGCCCGACACGGCTTTGCTCGGCGAGCTTGGAGACGAAGCGTAATGCGCCAACTGTCAAAATGGATCGCTGATTTTCTTCACCCTCCCAAAGAAGCCCGGCTCGACCTGGGGCGGCGTGCCGTGTTGGGGGCGGGCCTGGCGGGCGTGGGCGCCAAACTCCTCTTCGGCATTGCTCCCGAAGCCTCCAAGCGGACTTTCAATCCTGCCCTGATTCGTCCGCCGGGCGCGCTTGCGGAGGACGACTTCCTCGCCCGCTGCATTCGCTGCGGCGAGTGCATGAAGGTGTGTCCCACCAACGCCATCCACCCGGCTTCGCTCGAGGGCGGCTTCGAGGGCCTCTGGACGCCCGTCCTGGTTACGTCGCTCGGTTACTGCGACTACGAGTGCAATCTGTGCTCGCAGGTTTGCCCCACACACGCGATTCGCCAGATCGAGGTTGCCGAAAAACAGAAGATCAAAATCGGCTTGGCTTACATCGACAGGAGCCGCTGCCTGCCTTGGGCCTATTCGAAGACATGCATTGTCTGCGAAGAGCATTGTCCGACGCCCAAGAAAGCGATCTGGTTCGAAGAAGTGGAAGTGCGCAACATTCAAGGCGAGAAGCTGACGGTGAAACAGCCGCGCGTGGACCCGGAGCTTTGCATCGGCTGCGGAATTTGTGAAGTCAAATGCCCCGTGAGGGCGCCCGCCGCCGTGCGCGTCTCGAGCGTCGGCGAGAGCAGAAACCCCGAGAACCAGATCCTGCTGACCACCGATAGCTATGGGCAAGGATAAGATTCTAGTTTTGGTAATTCATGTCATCCTGAGCGAAGCGAAGGATCTCCGCAGTTATTTCTAAGCCTGCGAGGTTAGGAACGAACTGCTGAGATCCTTCGCTTCGCCCAGGATGACAGCCGCTGCTTTTTGACGCCTCGCCCTGGTGGTCGGCCGGGTGAGACATCTACCCGTTACAGGAGATGAACCATGCCAAAAGTAATCTTAATAAGTGGAAGTCCTAAACCGGATGGCAATACCGCGCAACTCATGAACGAATGCGCGCGCCTGATTCGCGAGCAGGGGGTCGAGGCGGAAGTCATCTCGTTTTCGGAAATGAAGATCGAATCATGCACGGCGTGCGGGAAATGCGGTGAATCCAAGGAGTGCAGTCTCGACGACGGCTTGAATGATATCATCGAGAAGCTCCGGGTCTCGCAGGGTTTCATCGTGGGCTCGCCGGTTTACTTCGGCACGGCGCGCGGGGACGTGATGGCGGCGCTGCAGCGCATAGGCTATGTTTCCATGAAGTCCGACCGGTTCCTCTCCGGCATGGTGGGCGGTCCCATCGCGGTGGCTCGCCGTGGCGGACAGACCTCCACGCTCCAGGAAATGCTCATGTTTTTCCTGATTAACGACATGATCGTGCCGGGATCGACCTACTGGAACATGGCGTTTGGCCGGCTCCCCGGCGAGGTTTGGCAGGACAAGGAAGGCATCGAGACGGCCCGGCACTTCGCGCTGAATGTGGCCAAGTTGGTCAAGAAACTTCACGGCAGCAGTGCGGCCGCCGCGTAGGGGTTTGTCCTGCTGGAGCAAAGACTTCAGGATGCTGCGGCTTACCAGTTGTCATGAAAATGCCCTTGTTCACGGTGGGGCACGCGACGTAACGCGTAGCGCAGGCGTCCCGGCTGCTGGCACTCTTTGCGACCTTTGCGTACTTTGCGCCTTTGCGTGAACCCGGCTGTTCCGTCCGAAGGTTGACGCACAGGCTTTGACGGCTGGTAGAATGGGTTAGGGACATTGGAAGGAGTCTTAATGAAAGCAGCGTTCCTTACCGGCATAAGGCAAATGGAGATTCTCGAGACTGCGCCTCCGCAGATCACCGATCCCCACGGCGTCCTCCTACGCGTCGGGGTGGTGGGAGTTTGCGGATCGGACGTGCACTATTACACGACGGGGCGGATCGGCACTTTGGTCGTGAAGTACCCGGAATGGACAGGCCACGAATGCGCTGGAAGCGTGGTGGCCGTCGGGGATCAGGTCAGGAACGTAACCGTGGGCCAGCGGGTGGCCGTGGACCCGCTGATTGCCTGTGGGCATTGCGACCAATGCCTCTCCGGTCGCGAACACACTTGCCGAAACCAGAGTTTCCTCGCATGCCCTGGCCAAGGGCCGGGTGCGCTCGCGGAATACCTGATGATGCCGGAACGGTCCTGCTACGCGATTCCCGAGCGCATGACCATGGTGCAGGCCGCCGCGGTCGAACCGCTCTCGATCGGTGTCTACGCGCAGCGGCTTGCCCGGATGCGGCCGGGCGCCAAGATCGCCATCCTGGGTTCAGGACCCATTGGCTTGTGCGTGTTGCTCGCCAGTCGCGCCGCCGGGGATTCGACCGCTTACGTCACTGACCTCATCGGTGAGCGGCTCGAAATGGCCCGGCGCTGCGGAGCAACCTGGACCGGGAACCCGAAAGAAATCGACGTGGTTCGCGCCATCCTTGAGCGCGAGCCATTGGGAGTGGATTGTGTTTTCGAATGCGCGGGGCAGCAGGAAACGCTCGACCAGGCGATTGAGCTGCTCAAACCGGGTGGAAGCTTGCTGATGATCGGAATTCCGGAGGTCGATCGCGTCAGCTTCAGCATCCACACCCTGCGGCGCAAGGAAATACAGATTCAGAGCGTCCGCAGGCAGAACCAGTGCATGGCCCCCGCAATCGAACTGGTTGCCAGCGGCGCCATCAACCTCGATCAAATTGTGACCCACCATTTCCCTCTTGCCGAAACTAAGAAAGCTTTCGACCTCGTCGCCGACTATCGCGACGGCGTAGTGAAGGCTATCGTTCATGTCGCGGAATGACGGTGATCGCTGCCGACTCTCGGTCTGTATTTAGCCCGCATTTCGAAATTGCGCGATTCGAGGGGAAGACACCCCTCACCCGGCTCGCTACTCTCGCCACCCTCTCCCCATGGGAGAGGGCCGTCCACGATGTTGATTTTCAGCCCTCTCCCTTGGGGAGAGGGTGTCCGGCGACGGCGTTTTCTCCAGCCGTCGATGGACGGGTGAGGGGTCACTTCCATGAAGACAGCGCGAAGCACTACTTGAGGAAGGGGATGTACGCGGGAACGCGGCTCTGGTAATCCCGGAACTCGTCGCCAAATTGTGAAGTGAGCAGTTTCTCTTCAACCCGCACACGAATTTCCGTGCCGATGGCGAGCAGCAGGAGCGAGGGCAGCAGCAGTTTTAGAGGCGTTGCCAGTAGCAGACCCGTACCCAACAACATGCAGAACATCGACGTGTAAATGGGATGGCGCACCACTCGGTACGGCCCGGACCGCACGAGTACGTGGTCGGCATTGAGACCGGCATCAAGTCGCCACTGTCGCCCCAGTGCGCGCGTGCCGGTCCAGGAGAGAACGCTTGCCGCTGCGAAAAGGACAAAAGAAGTTACGATCCGCCAAGGTCCTGGTGATCGCGTCCAAAAGGCGCCCTGCCAGACGAGAGAGTATGCGACAGCTATGAATACCATGCCCCAGCGGGCACGGGGATCCACTTTCGTCGCGCGCGGAGTCTTACGCTTGAACAAGGCGACGATAAACCGAATCATCCAAGCGAACCATCCCGAAGCCAGAATCATGTACGCGTAAGCAGGCATGGCAATCGTCAATCACAAATCGCAAATCGGAAATGTCCTCAGGGCCATCGCTTGAATTGCTTGCTGAGGGCAAGGCCTTGCATTTGGTAGGAAGAGCCGATTTGGACGCCGTAAATTTTTTCAGGGCGCCCCATCATGGGACTATAGATGAGCCTGCCCACGGTCTGCGCGTGCTCGATGAGGATGGGCACCTCATGAGCCCTGACTTCCAGCACGGCCAGCGTCCCTAGGACATCGCTCGTTCCGTATCCGAAACCAGGATC
>CAWIUZ010000326.1:0-7223 GCA_963838915.1 uncultured Acidobacteriota bacterium | reverse complement strand
GAAGAAGCCTGCGTAGTGGACGCGAAACTCTCCGATGGCTTGATCGTAAGGGACCATTTCTGCTGCGTAGTCGGGCGGCACGCGGACTTTCTCTTTGGACGCCAGTATATAGAAATCACCGGGCTCCAAGACAATGCCGCGCCCCTCGACAGAGTAAACGGCGTCCCAGTATTCGCGAGGGTCGTAGAAGTCGCGGACGCCAAGATCGATCGCGGGGGCATGTTTCTTAGCTCGGAAAGCGACAAGATCAGTTTCGCCATCCGCATTCAGTCTGACTGAAATTCGCAGCCCCTTGTCGATCTTAGCCTTTACTGGGCCCTCCTCGTCCTCGTAGACCAGGTTTTCCCTCTCGTCCAACTCCGCCAAGGGGCCGTCGTGAGAGGGCGGATTGCCGCGGATGAAACGCAGTTGATTCAGTTTCGTTCCCGTCCGCACCTGGATCGTGAATGTGCCCGAAACGATTTCGGCGTACAACTTTCCGCGATAACCGGGACGGACGCGCTCGAATTCGACGCCGTAGTCGGTGATCAACCTGGTGAAAACGTCGAGCCGCCCCGTGGTGCTTTTGGGATTGGCTCTCGCCTCGACGTCCTTCGGCAGGCGCAACTCTTCCATCAAAGGCACGATATAAACACATCCCGGTTCGAACACGACGCCGCCGGTCAAATCCATCTTGGCGATGAGGAGCGAGGAGATCTTCTCTTGGACGGCGGACTCTGAACCAGGCAGGAAGCTGGCGCGGACCCGGTACGCAACCTCACCCAGACGCAGGTCGATGCTGGCGGGTTGGATCTGCTCTTCCGCGACTTCGATGCTCGCCTCGATGCGCCCACCGGCGATCAATTCGCGAATGGCTTGAGAGGGCAGTATCCCCGTCGTCCGCGCGGAACTTGGCTCGGTTGACAAGTTTGGAAAGAGGCTTTTGCCTGTTGCGCCCATTGCTGACTTCTACTACCTCCCGACGGTTTGATTTGATATCTGAATAAACGGGAAGCACTCCGGGATGTGGGTGTCGTAGACGGCGTGGCGGCTCAAAACCCATGCAGGGTGAGGGTTCATTTCGACGCCGCCGGGCATCAGCTTCTCGAAGCGTCCGAAGAAAATCCTCCAGACATCGCCGTCTTTGGGCGGGAGCGATCGGCCCGCCGCCAGGTAGTTCATTCCCTTCCACGGGAAGGCCAGTTCCACAGTCCAGCCTTTGTCAGGCACGGAGTTGTCGTTGATCGTGCCGTCTACATGCGAGGCATGAAGCAGGCCCGGAAACTGCCAGTTCCGAAACGCCCAGCGCAGGCCGCGGGGGTGAGTGCCCACCCAGAAATACTGGTCCGAGCGGTCAAAGTCACCTCCGAAGGTCAGGGCATTATTCTTGAAGATATCGAACTCGGGGACATCGAATATGCCGCCCTTCTTGTAAGCGTCGCGCCAAATGAAGAACACCTGGTAGGTGGTGCCCAGGGCATTCGTCTCGAACTCCGAATAGGCATCGCCGCCGTCGATGAACACCTCGGCGTCATTTTCCTGGAAAATTAGCGAGCCGGTCTTGGTCAGGTGAGCTTCCACGTAGGGCTCTTCCAGCCACAAGCCAACGTAAAGGTATTGATCGTCCCACAGGACGGCGACGCGTGTGTCGTAAAATCCTCCCTGTCCCGTAACCATATCCACAAATCGCGGAGATTTTTCCGCCATCCGCCAGGAGGGTTCGCCCAGCCGGCCGTCAACCACGATGGGCCCTGCCGCCCGCCGCGCCACGTAATGCGCAATATCTTTCGCCGTGCAACCGTAACTTCCGGTGCCTTCCTTCATCCAGGATTGGTCGCCTCCGATGGCGCCCTCCGGGCCTTCAGCGACGTTAAGGCAGAGAGCCGAAACACTCAGCGTCCCGAAAAGTATGAGAACACCAACAAGTTTGCGTCCGTTTTTCACGATCCCTCCTTACGGCAATTGCGCCCAATCCAACACAATTTGGATGATTCTCACATTCTGGAGCATACTCAACAATCCGATTAACAATCAAGCACGACCTGGGATAGAAAGGTGTAGAATCCGCAAGGCGTCAATTCTCAATTCAGGTCAACTGCATGCATCAGCGCAAATCTCAACGAGTTCTGCAACCTAACTGCGGGCCGCAACCAGTACGTTCTCTCAGTGCACTCTGGGTCTCGAAAAGCCCAACACAGAGATCACGGAGATTCTCAGTGCCCTCTGTGTTCTATCTTTTCTCGTCGCAGAGAGCACAGAGAAACTACCTCGGCACGACGATGTCGCACCATCTGGTTCTACAGACGCTCGTCGCGTTTGTCGTTCTCATCTGCCCGTGCTCATTTGCAGGGGCGGCGCAGGAAGCTGTCTGGCAGATGGGCAAGTTTGATCAATCCTCCGCTGAGTTCCACCAAGGAGAAATCAAACCTCAGACTGCTGCCGGCGCCCAGCGCGAGAGGGACGTGCTCTACATCATCGGGAAGAGTAATCCAGCAAACGACTGGCCGGCCTTTCAGCCGGGTTCGGCAAACGGGGCGGCCGGATTTCGTCCCCACCCTTATGCCATTCAGTTTGATCTGCCGGGGGCTCCGCAGGGGCTCTACACGCTCAAGGTGGCATTGCTGGTTGAAACGCCGCGTGTGTCGCGCTTGCTGGTTGAAATCAACGGGCACCGCGCGCTGCTCTTCCAGCACCCCACCCTGAACTATGCGGGCGGTGATGTAAGCAGTGTATTCGAGCCAGCTTATTCGGCCGACACCATCACGGTTGATCTGCCCACAGATTACTTCAAGGAGGGCACGAACGAGCTTGTCCTCACGGCTGTGGATGAGCCGGCGGAGCGCGATGACGTCACCAACCCCGGGATCTTCTACGACGCTTTGGAATTGGATCAAGACCCAGAGGGGAAGTTCTCATCGGCGGAGGTCGCTGTCCAGGTTGTCCCGACCTTCTTTTACCGGCAGAGCGAAGAAAAGTTAGTGGAACTGGTCGACGTCTTTATCCGTCACAACTCCCCGTCGGAAGACGGTCAAGTGCAGTTGAACGTCGGCAAGGAGAAATTCGAGGCGAAACTGGACGCCGGCTGGGATTTTGGCGATCAAAAGGTGGAGTTTGAAGTTCCGGAATTTGACGCCCACACCAAGGGCGAAGTTACCGTCAGTTTGGGCGGACACACAAAACGCTTTCCCATGGTCCTGGAGCCGGCAAAGAAGTGGAACCTCTTCATCGTGCCCCACACTCACCTGGATGTGGGTTACACGGACTACCAGGCCAAGGTGGCGGAAGCTCAAAGCCGCACACTCGATGAAGCCATGCAGTTGATTCACGATCATCCCGATTTTCGTTTCAGCCCGGATGGTTTCTGGTGCGTGCAGCAGTTTCTGGACGGACGAAGTGAGGAAGAGCGGCAGCGGCTGTTTCAGACGGTCGAGAAGAAAAAGATCTTCGTGCCCTCGGTGGAGGCTAGCCTTCTCACCGGCTTTCCCGGCCTGGAAACGCTTCTGCGTTCGCTTTATCCCGGCTTCGAGTTCAACCACGATCACGGGGGTGACGGCGATTATGCCAACATCACAGATGTTCCCTCCTATTCATGGTCCTACGCTTCGGTGTTGGCGGCGGCAGGCCTTAAGTACTTTGCCGCCGGAAGCGACAACTACCGCGCCCCGGTTCTTCTACAGGGACGCCTGCATGAGAGGTCGCCCTTCTGGTGGGAAGGGCCGGACGGCGGAAGAATTCTGATGTGGTACTCGCGGCACTATCATCAGGTCCTGACATTGTTCGGCATACCGCCTCAAATAGCGGGCGGGCGCGATTCCTTGCCGCGTTTCCTCCAGATCTATTCGCATCCTGAATACAAATCCGACGCCGTGGTGGTTTACGGTACGCAGGTCGAGAACACCGACCTCTTCCCGCAGCAAGCGACCCTGGCCGAGGACTGGAATAAGCTCTACGCCTTCCCGCACCTGAGCTATTCGGGGTTTTCGGATGCGCTCCGTTATATCGCCAACCAGTTCGGAGACGCGATACCGGTGGTGCGAGGCGACGGTGGGCCGTACTGGGAAGATGGGATTATTTCCACGGCGCGTTCGGCGGCCCTCGAGCGCGAAACGGAACAGCGAGCTCTGGCGGCAGAGAAGTTCTCCACGCTCAGCAGCCTGGTCAATCCCCGCCTTCAACCCGAGGACGAAGCGCTGAAGCGCCTTTGGCACAATATGGTGCTTTACGACGAGCACACCTGGGGCGCCGCGGGCAGCGAGTCAAATCCGAAGAGTCAGGAAACCGTCGCGCAGTGGTCTGTCAAAGAAGGGTTCGCCGCACAGGCCAAGAAGGATGTCGACTACGTGTTGAGGCGAGGCATGGCCGCTCTTGCGGACTACGTCTACGACCCCCAAGGTACCCTGCTGGTTTTCAATCCCCTCAGTTGGCAGCGCTCCGGGCTGGTCGAGATGGATTTGGATAAAGGCCTCGAGCTTGTGGACCAGGTGACACGGCACACCGTCCCTTACGAAGTCCTTTCAACGGGTCCGGCCTACCGGCGCGTTCGCTTTCTCGCTCAAAACGTGCCTTCGGTGGGTTACAAGGCTTACGCCCTGAAGCAGAGCAAAGTCGAGCCGGAGGTTCCGCAGGCGCTGTCAGAAGGAACGCTCGAGAATCAGTACTACAAGGTGACGCTCGATCCCGACGGCGGCGGGGTGAAAAGCATCTACGACAAAGAACTGAACCGGGAACTGGTGAATGCCTCGAGTCCTTACGCGTTCGATCAATACCTCTACGTCACGGGAGCGGATCAAACGCCCAACCGGCTGATTCAATACAGTCCTGCCTTTCCGGTCCCTGAGCTTACGGTGCACAACTCGGGCGAGGGGCGGTTGCTGTCCGTCACCAAACAGCCCTTCGGGACGGTTGCGCGCCTGGAATCTTCTGCCGTGAATACGCCCCGTATTGAGACGGAGGTGATTCTGTTCGACGGGCAGAAGAAAATCGAGTTCATCAACCGCGTGCACAAGACCGAGGTTTACACCAAGGAAGGCGTTTACTTTGCCTTTCCTTTGGCTATGGACCACCCGCGATTTCGCTACGAGATTCAAAACGGAATCGTGGACCCCAGCCGCGATCAATTGCCCGGCGCCGGCAAGGAATGGTTTTCTGTGCAACACTGGGTGGCGGCGGAGCAGGGCGGCGTGACGGCGGCGCTGGTGCCCGTGGATGCCCCGCTGGTCGCCTTGGGGGATATCGTGCGAGGAACATGGCCGCTCGAATTCGGCCAGCGCCCTGGCACCATCTTCTCCTATGTGATGGACAACTACTGGGACACGAACTATGCCGCCGGGCAAGGCGGCGACTTCACTTTCCGGTACGTTTTGACCAGCGGCAATAACCTCGAGCCTGGCTACCTGAGCCGGCTGGGCCGCGAGGAGATGTCTCCGCTCGAAATCGACCAGATCACCCCACAGGACAAAGCGATCAACTCGCCGCGGCCGTTAGATGCCGTCCAGGCAAGCTTCCTCGAAGTGAAGGATCCCGATGCCGTCCTCGTGACATGGAAGAAGGCCGAGGATGGCCAGGGCACAATCCTGCGCTTTGTGGAAGTGGCCGGCAAGGAAAGCGTCATCGATGTGGAAACGCCGCTCTTCCAGGTGAAGTCAGCGTGGTTGAACGATGCACTCGAAAGGAAGCATGGGCCTCTTCAAGTTCTTCCTTTCGGCTTCAGATTCTCTGTCAAGCCGTTTCAGATTGTGACGGTGCGATTAGACGCAGCGGCGAATTTAAAGTGACCCTAGTGTGTGCGACAGCCCTCTCCCTTGGGGAGAGGGTGTCCCGCTGCCGGCGCTTTCATCGGCCGGAGCGGGACGGGTGAGGGGTCCTTTACGCGCGAACTGTGATCGGGCCTACCGCTTTATCAAAGGTGGGTCTGTATGTCATTTCTGCCACGACTACCAATAACGCGATTCATCTGCTATCTACTTATGGGACTTGCTGCTGTCGCCGTGCTGATTATCTCGGTCGCCGAAGTGTCCAACTACATTTATCGGAGAAGGGCGGAGCGGCTGTTCAATGACATCAGGCAACTACAAGTGGGCAAGTCAACCTTCGAGGATGCCCGGGCAGTGATCTTACGTCACGGCGGCGGCCCTTCGGCCCTCGTAGAGGATCATCCCTCAGGGTGCAGCCCGGCGCACTGCGGGTTTGTGGCTAGGGTCGAGCACGATCCTCTTCCCCAGCTCCGTTGGGACCACGAGGCCTTGACCGTATACATTTACGACCGCTTCCTATTCGATCTTGTCTCGCTCGGCCTGCAGGATTGGGAATGCAGAGCTGTGGTTTGGGTCAATAGGGGACTCGTTACATACGTTGGTTACGAGGCCTTCGTGCGGGGGCGCTATGACCGGGTATTGGGTCGCTTCATAGAAGAACGCAGTGCGGCGCCCGAGTTTGAGCTGAGGCATTGGGGCGGCGTTCCTACTATACTTATGGCTTTAACATCACGACCACGGGCGGTGGGGAAGGAATTAATTCAGTCCTGACTCACCAGGCAACCACGGAAGAAAGAGAGCGCGCCCACAACCTTGATTTTCACTGCCTGACGATGTGGGGCGGCTGCAGCAGTCGTTGCCAGTTCGCCCCCGCCGCTTTCGCAGATTATGTGAAAGAGGCCGGCCGCATGCCGTGGCCGGAGGAACTCGATCCGAATTGCGCGAAGTTCAAGCCGCCCAGCGCAAATCCCGACAACACCAGGCACCCGTGATACAAGCGGGTCCACCTCGCTCCACAGACGAACCGACCCCTCACCCGTCCGGCGACGGCCGGAGAAAACGCCGTCGCCGGACACCCTCTCCCCAAGGGAGAGGGCTGCTCTTGTCGCGGTGGGGTGCGTTGCACTGCAGTGCCTTAAATACCCACCTGGGCTCTTGGGCGCTGCTTACGCACGTATTCACTTTCGATGATCGGCTCGGACTCACACTCCGCTTCGATCACGGTGATAGGCTGGTCGGGCGCATCGTGGGGCAGCCCCGTAAACCTCACGGAAATGTCGTTCTGCACGAAATCAACTTTCTTGCCGGAGGCAAACAATCGCGCCGACTTCACCTTGGCTCGCATTCCGCCAATGGCCACCACGGTGGGCGGTTTGTAGTAATCGAGGGCATTGGTGCCCGCCGTTTGAGCGGGCCAGAAGTGGACGTGCATGTAAAGCGTGTTCCCCTTGCGAGTGTAGCTTGCGTAAGTGTGCCAGTCCGCTTTACGGG
>CAWIUZ010000325.1:0-8518 GCA_963838915.1 uncultured Acidobacteriota bacterium | reverse complement strand
TGCCATGGGCATGGCGACGCGCGGCCTGAAACCCGTGGTCGAGATCCAGTTTTTCGACTACATCTGGCCCGCCATGATGCAGATTCGCGACGAGGTGCTCACCCTGCGCTGGCGCTCCAACAACGAGTTCTCGTGCCCCTTCGTAATCCGCGCGCCCATCGGCGGGTATCTGGCGGGAGGCGCGATTTATCACAGCCAGTCCGGCGAATCGATCTTCACGCACCTGCCGGGATTGCGCGTGGTGATGCCCTCGACGGCGCTGGATGCCAATGGATTACTTCGCACTGCGATACGTTGTGACGATCCGGTGCTGTTCCTCGAACCGAAGCACCTTTACCGCCAGACCCACAACCGCGCTCCTTATCCCGGACGCGATTATATGATTCCGTTCGGCAAGGCCAGGCTGGTCCAGGAAGGGACGACGCTAACTATCGTGACTTACGGGTCGCTCGTGCACCGCGCCGTCCAGGCACTGAAGGCGCTCGAGCAGGACGGAATTCAGCCGGAGATACTCGACCTGCGCTCGCTCAATCCCTACGACTGGGACTTGATCGCCGCTTCGGTGACAAAAACCAACCGTGTTTTGGTCCTGCATGAGGACAACATTTCGTGGGGCTACGGAGCGGAAATCGCCGCCCGGATCGCGGACGAGCTTTTCGAGTTTCTCGACGCTCCCGTGCGGCGACTGGCCGCCAAGGACGTGTACGTTCCCTATCACCCTGTGCTCGAGGACGCGGTGCTTCCTCAACCCGCGGATATTGTGCGCGCGGCGAGAGCGCTGGCTGCATTTTAGAGACGCGCGCTGGGGCTGACGAGTCTCGGTGAGAACTTCAGGCGGGCTGTCATTCCGGGCCCTTCGCTTGTCATTCTGAGCGGAGCGAAGAATCTCGCGTCTGCAGCTCTCCAGAAACTTCATTCGGGCGCGTGGGGTCGCAATTGGTTCCTCTAAGCCGTTGGCACGAGTTTCATTCCAAAGTCCTGGGCCTTGCGCCGGAGGGCAGCGAATTCTCGCTGCTGCCTGCGAAGCTCGAATTCCGCGGTGCCTCGGTCCACCCAGGTCTGGCCTTGGGTGAGCAGCCGATAGAACAGGCAAGCCAGAACGCGGGCCATGGCCTTCACGGCTTTAATGGCTCCCAGTTTGGCACGGAGGTATCGAAAGCGAGCGCCCAGGTAGCTGTGACTCCGGAGGAGCGACTGCGCGCCCATACGGAAGGCATTGCCCACCCGATTGGTCCGGTGTTCACGGGTATGGCGGATGACCCGGCCTCCACTGACGTCCCGCTTGGGAGCGAGGTTGAGCCAGGAACTCCAATGCCGTTCCGTCTTCCAAGCGCTCAAATCGGGGCCCACTTCGGCGAGCACGGTCTGCACGGTCATGACCTCAATGCCGTCGATGGTGGTGGCGTCGACCCCCAGAATACGCCGCTGTTCGGATTCGATATCGAAAGGGGGCTCATTACCCTTGCGCTTGACGAGCTTGCTGGGAAGCCGGCGTTTTCGAGCCGGGCGGCTGCCGGGTGCAGCGTCTGCCGGCGGCTGGGGGACGGATTCGCGGCTGGGCAGAGCCGCCAGGTACTGCTGCAGGCGCCCATCGCATTGGGCGATTTGCTGGCCATAGAAATCATAAGCCTCGACCGCTTGCTGCAGTTCGAACAAGGCCTCTTCCTTCCAGTTCCCGCGCAGGCTGTGCACCAACTCTTCCGAGCTGGCTTGAATGCGTCGGTCGCGCAGGGCGGCCAGTCGCACGGGATCTCGCTCGCCGGCCAACAGGGCCCGGACGATGGCCTGTCCGGTCACTCCGCTGAGATCGCTGATGGCGTTATGCAATTGCACGTTCATCTCGGTCAGCGCCCTCTGCATGTGCTGCACACAACGCCCCGCCTCTTTCACGTGCTGGTCCCGCAACCGCCACGCCGTGCGCAGGGGGCGGATCGATTCCGGCGGCAAGAAGCAACTCCGCAGCAGACCGTAAGTGTGCAAGCGCAGCAACCACTGACATTCCTGCACGTCGCTCTTTCGCCCCGGCAGGTTCTTGCTCCCGCGCGCATCCACCAGATGCACCTGGAAACCGTGGCTCTGCAAAATCTCGTAAACCGCCATCCAATAGACTCCCGTCGATTGCATCACGACGCTTTCGATGCCGCAGGCTTTCAGCCACTGCGCCATTCTTTCCAGATCGGCGGTCCAGGATCCGAACTCCCGCACCGGCTGCGCATCGCGCCCCACCGGCACGGCCACGTAATGGCTTTCATTCCCGATGTCGATACCGGCAGCATGACGATTCACCACCTCGAAGCCGGGATCTGCCGAATTCAACCGCTCGGCCAGCTCCCGCTTCTGGTGACGATTCAAGGACTGCCCCTTCTGCAACCGCTCGAAGGTAGATTCTCTGTGCTTGGCCATGGCATACTGTCTCCGTTGTGGGAATGGGCCAGGCTCGGCTCGGTTGGCGATCACCACCTCAGGCTCTCCAGCGGGGTCGAGCTGGGCCTTTTTCAAGGCCCCCTCGCCACCAAACAATCGACCGCAACAACCGAAGTCAAACTCAGGGACGGGCACAAAGGCACCAAGCGAACGACGACCATAGCTGCCGAGTCTGGCCGCATCGAGTGTGCACCAAATCGCCACACCTCGCAAAGTTTCCGGCACTATCGACCCGCGGACAGGCGGGCTGGCACTCAGGGTAAACTCCGCGAAGGATCTGCTTTTCTTCGCGCGCCGGGAAGAAACTCACCCTTAGTGCTGCCGGAGGGCAATTTGGGGTCACGGATCGAAGAGCTGAACAGTGTGCGGGCAGCGCGATTGCCGCTCGAACCTTCGCCTCATTTCGCTTGCCTGCGTGATTTTCTGCGCAGTTCAGACTTCTATGAGCCGTCCATTTGCCGCCGCCTGGGCATGTCCGGGCTCAACGAGGTCCTTTCCGGTGACCGCGCGCGGATAACCTTTTCGGGCGAATCGGACAGGTTGGGAGTATTGATTCGTTTGTTCCTGCTCGGACAGTCGCTGGAGGTCAAGATCCTGGAGTCCGCAATCCCGGCAGGCGAATTGGGGGCGATGACGGAGCTAGGCCTGCTCGTTCAAGATCCTGCCGACCCCGTCCCACCCCCTGCTCCCCTCCCCAACCGGGGAGGGGAATCAGAGGTGAGAGTTGCTCCCCTCCCCGAATGCGGAGGGGAAACAGGGGTGGGAGCGCCTACGAAAATGTGCGCTACCGTAGCGCTCTACCCGGTTGGGAGGTTGTTCATCGTTTCGGACCGCTGGACTGTGCCGCAGGGCAGCATGAAGGAGTTGCCGGAAGATTTTGTTTTTGCCGCGATTACGCCCAACACCTCGCAGTTCATTGCGACTTTGCCGAAGGAGCCTTGTGACACCCTTCTCGACCTATGCTCAGGCACGGGGGTGGCGGCGCTCGATGCCGTACGGCGCGGGTGCCGCACAGCGTGGGCAGTAGACATCACCGGGCGATCTACGGAAATGGCGCATTTCAACCGTCTGCTGAATGGACTCAACAACGTCACCATAATGCAAGGCGACCTATACGAGCATTTGGACGACCTGACCTTCGAACGGATAGTTGCTCATCCGCCTTATATGCCCGTGCTCGGCCGCGCCCAGGCCTTTTACGACGGAGGTGTGGATGGAGAACAGGTAACGCGGCGCATCGTCATGGGACTGCCTCGGTACCTCGGTCCCGGCGGGCGCTTCTATTGTCTGGCGCAAGGATCGGACCGCGAAAATGCGCCTTACGAGCAGCGTGTGAGGGGGTGGCTCGGCGAAGCGCAGTCGGAATTCGACGTTCTGGTCATTGTGCGTCAAGATCAAGCCCCCGCAGACACGGCATTGCAATACGCCGTGAAGGCCAAAGGGGGCGGCGGGGCAGTGCAACAGATGCGAGAAATGTTGAGGGATCTCGGGATCCAGAATATGACCTACGGATGGCTGATCATACAGCGTCGGAACGATACACGTTCCGTCTTCACCCTCCGGAGGTCTGTTGGCCGCATTTCGGCCAGGGACGAGATCGGCTGGCTCTTGCACTGGGAGACCGCTCTTGTGACGCCTGGGTTCATCGAACGACTCGCCGAAGCGCGCCCTGTCGCCACGCCTTCCTCGGAACTGCACACTGTCCACCGCATGAAAAATGGAGAGTTGCAACCGGAGCAATTCAAGCTGCACACGGAGTATCCATTCGACGTTGAATGCCGAGTGCAGCCTTGGGTGGGGTTCCTGCTTCCGCAATGCGATGGAAAATCGACGGTGCGGCAGCTCCATGAGTTTTGCAGACAGAACAAATTCATCCACCCGGAAACGCCGCTGGCGGAGTTCACCAAGCTGCTGTCTGTTTTTATCTCAGCCGGCTTCCTTGAAGTGGAAGAGTTCAGATTGCCGGAGGGCCTCGCGGGCATGTGACGAGGCCCGCCAGAATTCACGCGTGCACTTTTTGTGCCACTCACTTCGAGTTTTAGGTTGACAAGCACGCACCGATTTGGTAAAAACATACAGGTTCAGGAAAATCAGCAAAACATGAAATTTCAATAAAGGGGTGCGTAATGCCACAGAGCGTCCAGAAGAAGCTTGAAAGGGTACGTCCGCCGCGTGTCCACGTAACCTACGATGTGGAAACCGGTGGAGCTATTGAAATCAAAGAACTTCCATTTGTAATGGGGGTTCTGGGTGATTTTTCAGGTCAGCCTACGGAGCCATTACCACGGCTGAAGGATCGGAGATTCGTCGAAGTCAACCCGGACAATTTCGACAGTGTTTTGGAGAGCATGAAGCCTCATCTGGCCTTCGCGGTCGAAAACAAGCTGAGCGAGGATTCCGAGGCGGGACAGTTGAAGGTCAGCCTCGACTTCAAGAGCATGGACGACTTCTCGCCGGAGAACGTGGCCAAACAGGTCAAGCCTCTGCGCGAACTGCTTGATCTTCGCACCCGCCTCAACGACCTCAAAGGAACCCTGCAGACGAACGATAAGCTCGATCAAGTCCTGCTTGACGCCGTCAGCAACACTGAAAAGTTGAACCAGTTGAGAGCGGAACTGGGCGGCAAGAAGGAAGGGGAAGAGAAGGAGGGATCCAATGGCTAACCAGGAAATGGCTAAGACGCCGGCAGCGGCGACGGAGCAAGTAGCAGAACAGGGATTGCTGGACCAAATTGTTGAGCAAGGCAGGGTCGGAACGGATGCTGCCACCCGGGAACGGGGTAAGAGCCTGGTGAAGGAGTTTATCAACCAGGTGCTCGAAGGACAGGTGACGATTTCGAAAGACACCGAGGCGATGATTAACGCCCGGGTCGCCCAAATCGATCATTTGGTCTCCATTCAACTTAATGAGATTCTGCATAATGCCCAGTTTCAAAAGCTGGAAGGAAGCTGGCGCGGCTTAAAGTATCTTCTCAGCCAAAGCGAAACCAGCCCGATGCTGAAGATACGCGTCATGAACGTATCGAAGAAGGATCTTCTGCGCGACCTGCAGCGGGCGCCGGAATTCGATCAGAGCGCCTTATTCAAGAAGATCTACGAAGAAGAGTTCGGGGTTTTCGGCGGCGATCCGTTTGCGGCGATAATCGGGGACTACGAGTTCAGCAAGCATCCGGAGGACCTGGAGTTGCTGGAGAAGGTGTCGAACGTTGCGGCGGCGGCACACGCACCGTTCTTGACCGCTGCTGCCTCGCAGCTCATGAATATGGAGAGCTTCACGCAACTTGACCAGCCGCGCGACATCGCCAAGATTTTTGATACCACCGAGTTCGCCAAGTGGAAGAGTTTCCGCCAGAGCGACGATTCACGGTATGTGGGGCTTTGCGTGCCGCACGTTTTGATGCGCCTTCCCTACGGCAGGGACACGGCGCCCGTGGATGCATTCAATTACGAAGAGGGCGTGGATGGGACCGATCACACCAAGTACCTTTGGGGAAACGCCGCCTACGCCATGGGAGCGCGCTTGACGAACGCCTTCGCCCAGTATGGCTGGTGCGCGGCCATCCGGGGTGTCGAAGGTGGTGGCTTGGTGGAGGGCCTGCCCGCCCACACCTTCCGGACCGACGAAGGTGACGTGGCGCTGAAGTGCCCCACCGAGATTGCGATTACGGATCGCCGTGAGAAGGAACTGGCCGACCAAGGGATCATCCCGTTGGTGCATTGCAAGGGGACGGACAAGGCGGCATTTTTCAGCGTGCAGTCCGCAAACAAGCCAAAGCTGTACGACAGCGATGCGGCCAACGCCAATGCTCGGCTCTCCGCGCAGTTGCCTTACATCATGGCCACCTGCAGGTTCGCCCACTACTTGAAGGCCATGATGAGGGATAAGATCGGGAGCTTTACGTCGCGCGACGAGATCCAGAAGTTCCTGAACCGTTGGATTTCGCAATACATCACAACGGACGACTCCGCAACCCAGTCCGTGAAGGCCAAGTACCCGTTGCGTGAAGCGCGCGTCGATGTGGAAGAGGTGAAGGGCAAACCTGGCGTGTACCGCGCCGTGGCTTACCTCCGCCCGCACTTCCAGCTTGACGAGTTGACAGTTTCGCTGCGGTTGGTGGCATCGCTGCCGCAGTCTGCCAATAAATAACAGTTTGGGGGGCGGGCTCACCGCAAGGGTCCGCCTTGTATTCTTTCAAATTCCAAAACATACGAGGAGAAGAATATGGCGATTGAATACCATCTGGAAATCAAGGAAGCACCCGGCGAGAGCGCGTCCACGAAGCACAAGGGACAGATCGAACTTCTGTCGTGGAGTTGGGGTGCGAGCAACCCGACGACCATCGTGGGCGAAGGCATGAGCGCGGGAAAAGTTTCGATGTCCGACCTTAGTTTTACCAAGAGAGTGGACAAGTCCAGCCCCAAGCTGTTGCAACTTTGCGTCACCGGCGATCACGCGAAGGAGGCGACGCTTTATTGCAGCAAGCAGACCGGCCAGAAGACTCCGGACGATTTTCTGATCATCAAGTTGACGGAAGTCTACGTATCGAGCTTCCAAGTCGGAGGTTCCTCGGGTGAAGATGTGGGGACGGAATCCGTTTCGGTTTCCTATGCTTCTATCGACTACGACTACAAGGTGCAAGGCGCAGATGGCAAGCTGGTTTCCGGGGGCGAAGTGGTATACGACCTCAGGAAGAGGGAGCAAACCAAGTAGGCTGTAGCACGGCCCACGACGCTGACCCCGCGTGGCGGGGTCAGCGCCACACTACCATGGAAAACGCGAATCACCTCTTTCAGGCTGGTAAACTCAAGGAGGCGATTGAGGCGTTGGGGGGGGAGTTGCGTAATAACCCTGACGACGCCCGGCGCCGTACCTTTCTTTTCGAATTGCTCTGCTTTGCGGGAGATTACGATCGAGCAGAGAAACAACTGGACCTCCTGGCGGACGGCGGTCCCAATAGCGGCATGGGGGCACTCGTCTACCGCAGCGCCCTTCAGGCTGAGAGGACTCGCCAGGACCTGTTTCAAAAGAAGGAATACCCCAAGCCTGCCGGGGAAAGCTCACCAGGCGCAGAAACGGTCGCGGGCACTTTGAACGGAAAGCCCTTTCAAACGATTTCGGACGGCGATCCCCGGATTGGGCCTCGCCTGGAAGTATTTGCTGGCGGGAGTTATCTGTGGATCAACTTTGAACATCTCGCCTCCGTCAAGATTGAGGCGCCGCACCGTCTGCGCGACTTGCTCTGGACCCCGGCCGTAGTTCGCGCGGGGCCCGCTTTGAAGGGCACCGAACTCGGCGAAGTCTTGATACCTGCCTTGTCCCCTTTTGCCTGGCAGAATTCTGATGATGCTGTCCGCTTAGGCCGGATGACGGTTTGGGAAGAAGATGAGTCGGGTACGGCCGCGCCCGTCGGCCAGAAGATGTTGCTGGTGGACGGCGAGGAATTCCCGCTTCTCGAGGTCCGGCAACTGGAGTTCAATTTACCACAGGCTACGGTTTAGCTGAGAATGCCTCTTCCTGATAACCTGCTAAGTCCGATTCCAGGAGATAATCCCTGCGGGGAAGACCTCCGATACACACCCGTCTACGACAAGATCAAAGAAGCCCGGCGCGAAGAGGAAGAAGTCCAAGAGGGTGAATGGAGGACCGAGGGCAAGAAAGCGGACTACCCCGAGGTCGTGAAGTCGACCGTTGAGGCCCTTTCCACGACGAAGGACCTTCAGCTTGCCGCATGGCTCACCGACGCCCTCCTACGCACGGAGGGTTTTGCCGGTTTGAAGCAGGGTTTGGATCTCCTTCAAGGTTTTCTCGGCACATTCTGGGACGGCCTGTACCCGCAACTCGAAGATGGTGATGCGGAGTTGCGGGCGGCGCCGCTCCAATGGATCGGCTCAAACCTGGTTTCACCTCTCCAATCCGCCCCTCTTAACAAGGCAAGGCACGGCTGGCTGGACTACACAGAGTCCAGGAAAATGGGCTATGAAGAACAGGCCGACACCGACGACAAGAAGGCAGCCAGGGCAGCGCTGATCGAACAGGGCAGGGTGGCGCCGGAAGCCTTCGATAAGTCCTTCGCCGAAATGTACGCGGCCTGCTC
>CAWIUZ010000324.1:0-19754 GCA_963838915.1 uncultured Acidobacteriota bacterium | reverse complement strand
CAACTCCAGGACCGGCATGAAAATCTCCCTTTAAATAGGGTTACGATGATATAAACCTGTTCAGCCTATGTCTATAAATTATACTCTCGACAATAGATTGTCAAGGTGAAAGATTTCACAGCCTGCCCTGCAGGCGCGCCACGGTTTAGGTACCTGTGGGCCAGCGATTTGCCGGGCTGGGGAATCGAGGTCAACGAAGAGTTAGCGGCGAAGTATCCTTTCAGCGACGGCCCCGAGCACCTCAACGGCGGGTGGGGAGTAATCCGGCAATTTGATGGCACGGTCATTAAACAGTAGGTTGTTGCAGGGGTACACCTTGTGGGCATAGGCGCTGGAGTAGGCTCGACCTGGTTCCGAAGCCCGCCGAGGCGGGCGCAAGAATGTGGCCCACGGCGACAGCCGTGGGGAGAAAGGGAGGGACGACGCGCCTGATAAGCCCCGGGAGGGGCGACAGAACTGTCGTAACCATGGCAGATCTTCTATCGCCACTACGTGGCTCAGCGTGCTCTCTGTGTGCCGTGATCCCACGGCTGGCGCCGTGGGCCACATTCCTGCGCCGCTGATGCGGCTTGGCGTGGGGGCGAGGGGCTTATTCTGGGCCTGTGCCCCTCTTCGACGCTTTATCCGTTCCGGCCGTGCGCCCGGACTATTTCTTCCACGACGCCTTTCGCCATGCATCCAAAAGTCCGCATGCGGGCTCCCTGCTCATACATCGAACTAAGGAGCCTTCTACCCTCGGCATCGACGAAGGTGACTTCGCAGAGGTCTACGATAACCGGCTTGTCTGGCGCGTGATCTTTCACCGCGCGCCAGCTTCGTTCCAGTTCGTCCACCCAGGGGCCCGCCAGTTTTCCTTCCAGGTTCAGCGTGGCCGCATTCGTCGAATTGTGAGTGGTAATTTTCAACATCATTCATCTCGCGGGACGCTGCCTGTCATTCTGAGCGAAGCGAAGAATCTCCGCAGTCCACTAACTAACCAACTACGGAGATTCTTCGCTTCGCTCAGAATGACAAATCATCGATGCGTCGCCCTCAGGTACACAAAACTAGCGCACCCCGGCCTCGTTTGAAGGCACGGTCGGAACTTGCGAAGGCAGCTTGGACACAAAAGACGGCAGACTCGAGGCGTCCCAGCCGCCGCCCAGCGCCTTGATGAGCAGCACGCTGGAGTTCATGCGCCGCGTCAGGATATTAACCGCAGTGATCTCATCATTCAGGGCAATACTTTGCGCGGTTATAACCTCGAAATACGTCACGAGGCCGCCCTTGTAGCGGTTTAGGGAAAGCGCCGTGGAACGCTCAGCCGATTGGACGGCTTGCTGCTGTTTCGCGTCTTCCTCCTCCAGGATGCGCAGTGCCGCAAGGTTATCCTCGACCTCCTGAAACGCAGTCAGCACGCTCTGGCGATAGGCCGCCACGTTCGACTCGTAGCCGGCCCGGGCCTGGTCGGTGGTCGCATGGCGAAGCCCGGCATCGTAAAGCGTTTCGAGCAAAGTCGGGCCCAAGGCAAAAAAGCGGCTGGGCCAGGCCACCCAGTTGCCGATGGTCGACCCTTCCGTTCCGCCCGCAGCGCCGAGCGTCAGGGTGGGGTAATAGGCCGCCTTGGCGAAGCCGATCTGGGCGTTGGCCGCGGCCGCGCGGCGTTCTGCCGCGGCGATGTCGGGCCGACGCTCGAGCAAATCGGAGGGCACGCCTACCGGAATCCTGGGAGGCACAAGATTGAGCGGCGCTGCGGGAATCGAAAACGTCGATGCAGGCTGGCCCACCAACGCTGCCAGAGCGTGTTCGAATTGCGCGCGCGCTACCCGCACGTCGATGGCCTGGGCCTCGGTAGTTTCAAGCTGGGTTTCTGCCTGTGCCACTTCCGCCCTGGCCGCCAGTCCCCCGACAAAGCGATTCTGGGTCAGGTCCAGCGCTTTCTGATAGGCGACAACGGTCGAGTCCAACAACTGCTTTTGCGCGTCCAGGCCGCGCAGGGCAAAGTAATCGGAGGCCAATTCCGCGTGAATGCTTAGTCGTGCGGTTTCGAGGTCGGCAGCGCTGGCTTGGGCGTTCTCCCTGGCGGCTTCCACGGCGCGATGGATGCGGCCCCAGGCATCGATTTCGTAGGAGAGGTTGAACGGCAGGACAAGGTCACCCAGGGTTTGCCCCGCATTTCCGGCGGGCTGCGGAGCGTTCTTCGAGGTTTGCTCGACAACCGTGGAAGGGCCGGCGCTAACCGTCGGAAACAAGCCTGCGCGATTAATGCTGATCAAGTCGCGCGCCTGGCGAAACTGCTGTTCCGCAACTTTCAGATTCTGGTTTGAAACTTCGATGCGGTCCTCGAGCGCGTTTAGTTGCGGATCGCCAAAAACCTCCCACCACTTGCCGCGCAGCGCCTGGTCTTGGGGTTGGGAGAGCTTCCATTCTCCCTGCGCGCCGCCAGTTCCGGGCGCGAGCTCCTTATAAGCGGCTGGCGTTTCCACCGGGGGCCGGGCGTATTTCGGCCCGACCGTGCAGGCGGCGGCAAAAAGCAGAGCCAGGAAAACAGGAACGAGAAGGGTGGCACTGTCATTCTGAGCGAAGCGAAGAATCTCCGCAGTCCTTCGTGGGACATCAGACGAAAAGCAACTGCAGAGATCCTTCGCTTCGCTCAGGATGACAAGACCCCTCGGTTCGCGCCCCTTGGCTGGCATTTCCACCACACTCTCCCACTTCTTTCAAAAATCACCAATCACGAATCGCCAATCACAAATCTTTTTGTTCTCCCGATCACCCGATCATCGGATCACCCGATTTCCCGATTCCTACTCCGCTCCCCAGTGGTTTTCGCCCGGGCCGGCCACTCGAACCTCCTCGCCGTCGACCAGCGAATCGGGCGGGTTGGTAATGACCGCTTCGTTTGGCGATAGCCCTGACACCACCTCAACCTCGGTACCGAAATCGCGTCCCAAGGTAATCGGGAGCATCGTCGCGTGGCCATGCCGGACTACGGCGACGTGCAAGCCCTCTGAACGGAAGATCAAACTCGTAACTGGAATGATGAGCGTCGAGGTTGCCGCGGGTAATGTCAAATGGACTTCCGCATAAGCCCCGGGCAGAATCTCGCCGGTCGGGTTTTGAACGTCCACTTCCGTCAAAAGGGTTCGCGAAGACTGCTCGATGGCCTCGGCGTTCCGCACAATTTTGCCGGGGAAGCGCCTGCCGGGATATTGGGGCATCGTGAGATAGGCCGGCACGCCGGGCCTTGCCGAAGGCGAATCAACCTGCGGCACATTCACGTAGACCCGCAAGGGATTGACCGCCGCAACGCGAAACAGTTCTCGGGTGGAGCCGCCGTTGCCGCCGCTTCCGCCTCCGGGAGCAATCAACTGGCCGATATCGGTCTCGCGCGCGGTGAGGACGCCATCGAAGGGCGCATACACTTTCTCGAAGGATTGCAATTGCTCGAGCCGTTTCACGTTGTCCGCGGCGGAATCCACCATGGCCTTCTTGGCGTGCTCGTCGCCCACCGTGTTGTCCACGTCCTGCTTCGAGACGGAATCGCTTTTCAGCAAGAACTCGTAACGCGCCGCTGTCGTCTGCGCCAGTTCGTAGTTGGCTTTGGCCGTCGCAAGTTCTGCGCGCGCCTGCTGGAGTTGCTGATCGAGTTCGGGCGTGTCGATCTCCGCCAGAAGCTGCCCGTTCTTCACCCGCCCGCCAATGTCCACGTACCACTTTTTAAGATAACCGGTCGTCCGGGCATAGATCGGAGCTTCAATAAACGCCTGCACATTGCCCGGAAGGATAATCTCCTGCTGCGGGGAGCCCCGCTTGGGCCTCGCCACAGAAACTGAGGGCACCGCAAGCTCGCGCGTTTCGGTCTTCACCTCCGCCGCGGCACGGACTCGAGTGTAAATTCCCCGGTAGGCAACAATGCCCGCCACAATGGCCAGCAGGAGAAGCCACACGATGGTCTTGGCAACGCCGGATTTGGAGCCGTGTCTCGGCATCGGCGCTCCCTCGCCGCGGCCTTCGTCGCGCTCTATGCTCTCCTCAACTTCCATTACGTCCTCCGCTACTACGAACACCGAAATTCGAAAATCGGCCCTCTCCCTTGGGGAGAGGGTGTCGCACGACGGCGTTCTCATCAGCCGTTGCGTGACGGGTGAGGGGTCTTTCGCACGTTTTGGCCACCCCTCACTCAGCTATCCAAAAGTCGCATAGAGGGCTAAGGCCCGTCACCCTGTGCGACGAGTCAGTCGTACGTCGAAACCAACCCCTCACCCGTCCTGCTCCGGCTGGTGAAAACGCCGGCAGCAGGACACCCTCTCCCCAAGTGAGAGGGCTGTAGTTTCGATTCGAATTTGTTCGGCTGGCATGAAAATCTCAATCGCAAATCACAAATCGCAAATCAGAAATTCTCTTGTTCTCCCGATCACCCGATCACCGAATCACCCGATCTCCCATGAATGATGCTAAACACCGTGGGAACAAAGAACAGCGTTGCCACAGTGGCGAACAGCAACCCGCCGATCACGGCTCGCCCCAGCGGGGCGTTCTGTTCCGCCCCCTCGCCAAAGCCCAGGGCCATGGGCACCATACCGATGATCATGGCGAGCGCCGTCATGATGACCGGCCGGAAGCGCGTAAAGCCGGCCTCGAGCGCGGCGGCCGCCGCATTCTTGCCCTCGTCCATTTGTTCTTTGGCGAAACTCACCACCAGGATGCTGTTCGACGTCGCCACCCCCACGCACATCACCGAGCCGATCAACGCCGGCACGCTGATCGTGGTGTGCGTAGTGAACAGAAACCAGACAATCCCCGCGAGGGCCGTGGGCAAGGCGGAAATGATAATCAACGGATCCAGCCACGACTGGAAATTCACCACGATCAAGAGATAAACGAGCACAATCGAGAAGACCAGCCCAGCCGCCAGCCCGATGAACGACGAGCGCATGGTCTCGATCTGCCCGCGCACGATGGTTCGCGAGCCACGCGGCAAATCCTTTTGGCTTTGTGCTACGGCGCGATCGATCTCACTCGCCACGCCCCCCAGGTCTCTTCCCTGTACCGAGCCGTAGATGTTGATCACCGGTTGAACGTTGTAATGCGAGACGGCAGCCAACGAGGAGCCGCGGCTGATCGAAGCGAGATTGCCGAGGATCTGCGGCGCCGCGCCTCTCGAGTTGGCAACTGGAATGTTCTCGATATCCTGAAGCGAGTCCACGCGGTACTGTGGGGTTTGTGTGGTGATACTGTAGCTCACCCCCGTTTTGGGGTCCATCCAAAACGTGGGCGCGGTCTGGAAACTACCGCTCAAGGAGACTAACAGATTATTTGCCACATCGAGGGGGGTAAAGCCCACCTGCGCCGTCCGTGTCCGATCGATATCGACTTGCAATCGCGGCAGGTTGAAAGGTTCCTGGATGTGCAGGTCCACCACCCCCGGAACCATATTGATTTTTCCCACCAGCGCTTCCGCGAATCGCCGGTTGTCGCGAAGTTGCTGGCCCACCACCTGAACGTTGATGGGTTCGGGAAGGCCGAAATTCAGAATCTGGCTGACCATGTCGGAAGCCAGCACGTAGAACGTCACGCCGGGGTATTCTCGCGCCAGGCGCAACCGCAACCGCCGGAGGTATTCGGCGGTGGGATGATGCTCGTGCGTGAGCGAAACCAGAATGTCGGCGTCCCCCGGGCCGATCGGAGCCGAGGTGCTGTAGGCAAGATTTACGGTGCTGTACGGCAATCCTATGTTGTCAATGATGCTGGTGAGCTCTTGAGGGGGAATCTCCTGGCGAATGGTGTCCTCCACCATATCGCAAAGCCGCGCCGTCTCTTCAATGCGGGTTCCTGTGGGCGCGCGCAGGTGGAGTGTAAACTGGCCGCTGTCCACTTTCGGGAAGAAGTCCTGGCCCAGCCAGGGGAAAAGCAGGAAGGAGGCCAGCGCCGACCCTAACACGGCCAACGCCAGTCTGCCGCGATGCCGTAAACAGACCTCCAATCCGCGCCGGTATTTTCCCCGCAGGCGCTCGAACGAGTGCTCGAAGCGCAATTGCAGGCGTGCCAAAAGGTGGCGCTGCGCCTGCGCCGCGAGGCTGGCCGCATCCGCGTCGTGCTCGTGCCCGCGCAACAAATAGCGCGCCATGGTGGGCACCAGGCTCCGGGACAGGAGATAAGACGCCAGCATGGCGAAGCTCACTGCCTCCGCCAGAGGAATGAACAAATGCCGGGCCACCCCGGTGAGGAAGAACATAGGTACAAACACGATGCAGATGGCGAGCGTCGAGACAAAAGCCGGCACGGCGATCTGCGCCGCGCCGTCCAGAATCGCCGTCAGGACTTCCTTGTTCATCGCGATGTTCCGGTTGATGTTCTCGATTTCAACCGTGGCGTCGTCCACCAGAATCCCCACCGCCAGGGCAAACCCGCCGAGCGTCATGATGTTGATCGTTTCCCCTAAAGCGCTCAGCACGATGAGCGAGGTCAAAATGGAAAGGGGAATGGAGACGGCAATGATCACCGTGCTTCTCCAGCTCCCCAGGAAAAGCAGAATCATGGCAGCGGTGAGCACTGCGGCAATCAGCATCTCCCGGATCACGCCCTGAATTGCCGCCCTGACGTACAGCGACTGGTCCGCCAGGTAGTGCATTTGCAATTGAGGCGGCAAGCCTTTTTGTATAAGGGGCAACTCGTCTTTGATTTGAGAAATGATGTCCAGGGTTGAAGCATTGCCCGTCTTGAGCACGGTCATCAGCGCCGCGCGCTGGCCATTGACACGGACAATGTTGGTTTGAGGCGGAAACCCGTCGCGCACCTGGGCGACATCGTGGATGTAGATCACCGTGTTGCCGGTCGTTCTGACAGGCAAGTCGTTGAGCTCCGCGGTGGTCAGGGGACTGCCGTTCGTCTCCACGTCGTATTCGTACTGCCCGATCTTGGAAGTTCCGGCGGGAAGGATCAGATTCTGCGTACTGATGGCGTTCACAACGTCGGAGGGCGATAGGCCCTTGGACTGCAAGGCCCCCGTGTCTAAATCCACTTGCACTTGCCGTTGCTTTCCTCCATAAGGCCAGGGGATTGCCGCGCCTTCCACGTCCGCCAGTTGCACGCGGATGAAGTTGGCGCCGAGGTCAAACAAGCTCTGCTCGGAAAGGCCTTGCCCGGCTAGGCCGATGCGAAGAATGGGGACGCTCGAAGCGCTGTACTGAATAATCAAAGGTGGAGTGGTTCCAGGCGGCAATTGTCGAAGCTGCGTCTGGCACATGGCGGTGACCTGGCTCAGCGCCGTAGAGATGTTTGCCCCGGGTTGAAAGAAGATCTTGATGACTACCACCCCGCTCAGCGACTGGGACTCGATGTGCTCGATGTCGTTGACGGTGAGCGTGAGCGCGCGCTCGTTGACCACCGCAATCCGGTAGGCCATCTGCTCCGGCGATAAGCCGGTGTAGTTCCAGAGCACGCTGACCACGGGGATGTTAATGTTGGGGAAAATATCCTTAGGGGTTCTGAGGATCGATAGGACGCCCAAGATCATTATGGCAATAGCTGCCACAATGAAGGTGTAGGGCCTGCGTAGCGCTAATCTGACAATCCACATGGCTCAAACCGGGTGCGGCAGCTATCTTGTGATCCCCGGAGGGGATCGGTAAAGCAGCTGGGGGCAACGCCCCATTTGCGCTAAGATAAGAACCGCCTTCAGTCAATTCGGTGCATTGGGTTGCGTCCCGCGAAGCAGGACACCATGAGTAGCCGTAGGTGAAACCTACGGAAAATGAAGCGTCCATCAACATTCCGGCCCTGGAGGGGCCGACCCGTCCGAGGTCAACCCCGTCGGGGTTGGCCTGATTTGTGAACGCTCCTGTCAGCCGCAGGTTAAAACCTGCGGCTACTTACGGTTGGCCCCATGCGGGGCCGCTCGGTCAAGCCGTATCTTAGCGCTTATGGTGAGTTGCCCCCGGCTACCATGTTGTGCCCTTGCAGGGCACAAACTCCGCCCGCGGTCAGGCTGAGGCACGAAAACCTATACAGGGCAAACCTGATGCCAACTCCGGTAAGTTTTTGGTGGAAAACTAAGTCAATTAGATTAAATAGGTTAAGCTGCATCCAGGGAGGTGCAGCAGGAGCCGAGTTCCGGCGTCAAAGCCGTTTTGACGTCAGTATTGACAGGCACGAGACAAACGGGTGATCGGGAGATCGGGTGATCCGGTGAACAAAGAACCGTCCGTCGGCCACCGGCCAATCACAAATCGCAAATCGCCAATGACTTGCTCACCCGATCACCCGATCATCCGATCTCCCGATTCCCCCATGGTATTATTGTCACATAAGGAGGGCCCGATGAAAGACCTGAGTGCAGATCTGTTGCGCGTTGTGGAAACGGCGGAACCTCGCCTGCGCGCGTTCAGCGAACTCGAAAGTGCCAAGCCCGTATTGACCGGCGGCTGGTCGCGAAAACAGGTTGTTGGACACCTGATTGATTCAGCGTCAAACAACCACCAGCGATTCGTGCGTGCGGCACTTCAGCCTTCTTTGGATTTCCCCACTTACGACCAGGTTGGAAACGCCCGTGTGCAGGTTTTCCAGGAAGCCGGATGGTCTCTTCTTATCTCGCTATGGGCCGATTACAATCGTTACCTCGCTCACGTTATAGCGCACTTGCCGGAATCCAAGCTTAACACCGTCTGCCGCATCGGATCGGGAAGCCCGGTCACGCTCGAGTTCTTAGCCAGGGATTACTTCAGGCATCTGGTACATCATCTAGCCCAAATCGGCGTCACAGAGGATCGGGTGATCGGTTGATCCGGTGATCGGGTGAATAAAGAACAAGCCCTCACCAGCCAACCAATCGCAAATCACAAATCAGAAATCGCAAATAGGTTGTTCTTCCGATCACCCGATCATCGGATCACCCGATCTCTTAATTCCCAACCGCTTCATGCGGTAGAGCAGTGTGGTGCGCTTTAATCCCAGGCGTTCGGCAGCGCCGCCAGGCCCGCCCAGAACTCCTTTGGCCGCGTTCAGGGCTTCGATGATCTGTTCTCGGTCGGTCACTACAAGGGTGCGCACCCGTGGGGAGGAGCCTCGATCCGCCAGCCGTTCGAGTTCGCCCAGCGGGGCCTGAAGGGTGGTGGTCTTCGAGAGTATCACGGCGCGCTCGATGAAGTTCTGCAGCTCGCGAATATTGCCGGGCCACTGATATTGCTGAAGGGCGTGCATCACGTCGCCGGGAATGGTCTCAATTCTTTTGTTCATCCGGCGCGCATACTTCTCCGCGAAATAGAGCGCGAGGAGGGGAATGTCTTCCCGGCGTTCGCGCAAAGGCGGGATAGTGATGGGGAAAACATTCAGGCGGTAGTAGAGGTCGCCGCGGAATTCGTGCTCGTCGACCATCTCCAGCAGGTTCCGGCTGGTGGCCGCGACCACTCGCACGTTGACGCGCACGGTTCGAGCACTGCCCAGGCGCTCGAATTCGTGTTCCTGAAGAACCCGCAACAACTTAGGCTGCAATTCGAGCGGGATATCGCCCACCTCGTCAAGAAACAGCGTGCCCTGGTGCGCGAGTTCGAAGCGGCCGATCTTTTGCGCGATCGCTCCGGTGAAGGCGCCCTTCTCGTGTCCGAAAAGTTCGCTCTCCAGCAGGCCCAGCGGAATCGCCGCGCAATTCACTTTGACAAAGGTGCGGTCGCGCCGGGCGCTCAGGCTGTGAATGGCGCGCGCGATCAGCTCTTTTCCCGTGCCCGTCTCGCCTAGTGTCAGAACGGTCGAGTCGGTCGGCGCCACGATTCTAACCTGGCCCAGAACTTCCTTCAGCGCCTGACTGTCGCCGATGATATCTTCAAAATCGCGTTCGGAGCGAATCTCTTCGTTCAGGTAAACGCGCTCCTCGGCCAGCTTCTCCCTTACCTCATAGACTTCCCGATAGTTCAAGGCGTTCTCGACGCCAATGGCCACCTGATTCGCCACTTGGCGGAGGAATTCCAGGTCCGCCTCGGAGAAAGCGTTGGCCTGCATTTTACCCACGTTCAGCGTACCCAGCGCCCGGTTATGGCTGATCAGCGGCAGGAAGCAGGCCGACTTCAATCCGGCGGCAATCAGGTGATTGCTCTGGGGCGTGAACCGGGACAAGTCCTGGCCGTCCAGCAGCATCGCCTTGCCGGACTCGATGACCTCGCCCGAAATCGTTCCCTCCACCGGGATCACGATCTCCTCATCGTGGCTGGAGTCAGACTGGGGATAGTGGCGGGCATAGACGTGCAGGCGATGTTCCTCAGGCAGCTCCCGCAAAGTCACACTCGTGTAGTCGCACTGCATAACGCGTCGCACGTGGGTAGTAATGGCGCGCAGCAACTCGCGCAAGTCGAGGATGGAAACGATGTTGTTGTTGAGGTCGAGCAGCAGGCGCAGCCGGTCCCGCTCCCGCTCCAGTTGGTGCAGAAGCTCGGCCGGTTCCAGCATCAATCCCGCCGGGGATGCGCCATGCTCCGCCATGCTCAAGAGCTTACCCGGACAACCTGTCTGTTGACAAGTGGAACCGCCGCTTTCCTGACCTTTTACGATGCAGTCGCCTTCGCTCTCGTAGGCCCGGATGGCCGACAGAAAGTAGCCCACGGCGCGAGCCGTGGGTCCCGAGCCCAACCCCCTCCCCCGTCCCCCTCCCCAGCCGGGCGGGGGAGGGGGAACAAAAGGGGGTGGGAGCCATACTTCCCAGGGCTTACGCCCTGGGCTACTATCTTTCGCCCCTGCCGGGGCTACTGCGAATTAACTCGCGAATCATCGTGGAGATAGAATGGCCGGGACACGATTCCAAGGCGGCAGTTTTGCTGCCGCACTCCAAGGTTGAGCGAATGCCGGCCGGTCCGTTGATAACCGCCCCGCCTTAAGGGGACGGCTTGCCGTCCCCGCATTTCTGCTGGCCGCGACGAGGGTAGGGCAAGCCCTACCCCTACACCGCCCGGGAATGTTATTGAAAAATAACGGACCGCTGTGGAAAACTAGGTTTTTCCCTTGGGATATCGAACGCAGCGAGAGACCTCGCTTTGCGCATGGGCAGATTTCAGACAACATCGACCAGAGCGAGATTCCTCGCGGAGTTTACCCTGACCGGCAGAGCGAGATTCTTCGCTCCGCTCAGAATGACAAGCGAAGGGCTCAGGATGACAGCCAAATTCATTCCCATGCGTGTGCGGCAGGTCCATGTGCACTCGGAATAGCACTTCGACGCGAAGTCTCAGGTAGCTGAGAGCTGAAAGCCAAGAATGGCGGTGAACATGACACACGGAGAACGCGCAAAGGTAGGAGTTTTCGGAATCGGGCTGGCGGCCTACTGGCCCCAGTTTCACGGGCTCAAGGAGCGCCTCGAGGGTTACCAGCGTCATGTGGAGCAGCGCCTGGGCGAATGGGCGACGGTGGTCAGCGCGGGGCTTGTGGACGATGCGCCGAAGGCCGAGGAAGCCGCTCAGGCTTTTCTCTGCGAGGGCGTCGACCTGGTCTTCTGCTACGTCGGGACCTACGCCACGTCCTCCCAGGTCCTGCCCGTGATCCAGAAGTCGAAAACGCCGGTGGTGGTGCTGAATCTTCAGCCGCGCGCCGCCCTGGATTATGCCCACACGGACACTGGCGAGTGGCTGGCCAACTGTTCTGCCTGCTGCGTGCCGGAGATTTCCTGCGCCTTCGCACGCTCTGCCATTCCCTTTCGCCAAGTAACCGGGATGCTGGAACCGGAGCCGGATGTGCGCGAGCCGAGCGAACTGGCCTGGGCGGAAATCCGCGAATGGTGTGAAGCCGCCAAAGTGATTCACAATCTTCGCAAAGCTCGCATCGGATTCCTCGGACACCCCTACCCCGGCATGCTGGACATGTACAGCGATTTCACCCAGCACCAAGCCCAACTGGGAACGCACATCGAGGTGCTCGAGATGTGCGATCTGGACGAGCGGGTGCGCGCCGTGACCGAAGCGGAGGCAGCGCAGAAGGCCGAGGAAACGCGCGCCATCTTTGAAATCAGCGAGGACAGCCCTTCCGATCCCCTGGCCAAAAAACCGGCACCCGAGGAGATGGACTGGGCCTGCCGCGTGGCGGTGGGCCTCGATCGCCTGGCGGAGGATTTCAACCTGAACGGGATGGCTTATTATTACCGTGGCGCGCCGGGGAATCCTTACGAGCGGCTGGGGGCGGGCCTGATTCTGGGCTGCTCATTATTGACGGCGCGTGGAATTCCCTGCTCGGGAGAAGCCGACTTGAAGAACTGCCAGGCCATGAAAATCCTGGACCTCCTGGGCGCCGGCGGCAGCTACACCGAGCTCTACGCCATGGATTTTCGCGAGCGCTTTATTCTGATGGGGCACGATGGGCCGTTCCACCTGGGCATCGCCGAAGGCCGGCCGATTCTGCGAGGGCTAGGGCTGTACCACGGCAAGGCAGGCCACGGCGTGAGCGTCGAAGCCAGCGTGCGCAAAGGCCCCATCACCATCCTGGGCCTTACGCAAACCCGGGACGGGCGGCTTAAATTCCTGGCCGCGCAGGGCGAGTCGCTGGCTGGCGAGCGCCTGAAAATCGGCAACACCAACAGCCGATTGCGATTCGGCCTCGACCCGGCGCCCTTCATCAACACCTGGTGCGCCGAAGGGCCAACGCACCATTGCGCTCTGGGAATCGGCCATGTCGTGGGGAAGATCGAAAAAGTGGCGTGCCTCGCCGGACTCGAGCTGAAAGTTTTGTAGGGGTAGGGCTTGCCCTACCCGGCCGACAAACTGGGGACGGCAAGCCGTCCCCCTACGACTGCGCACCGCAAAAGGAATTGAGAATAACGGCACAAGAACTGATTCAGCGATTCTCTGCGTCTCTGCGGTTATCCTAGAAGTTCTCGAGCAAGTCGGTGACGAGCGTGCGGGCGACATCGCGGGAGAGCCGGTCGAGCGCGGCCTGGTCCTCCTCGAAAAGTCCGGAGGTGGTCTGGCTCACCTGGTACTCTTCCCGGAAGACGAAATTGGGATTGGCGTAGACCACCTTGTTGCTGTGCAAGTCAAGGAGCTTGACGTCGGCATTCACCTGGATCTGGAGTGAGGAGGCTCGCCCGGTCGTCAGGTCGTAGGTGATCACGCCCCGGCTCACCTCTTTAACCGCTCCCTTTAAAACTGCGTCCGCGCCGGCGGGATTGGTCGTGACCTGGAATTTGGTTCGCTCCAGAAACTCGCGGGTGACGGCGGCCGCAAGCTTCTGTTCAATGCGAAAAGTCGAAGACTGGTTGGTGAAGATGGGGACGGCGATGGTTTTGATGTCCGGCGGCAGGCGGTCGCCGCGTCCGGCGACGTGATAGCCGCAGGAAAGAAAGAAGGCAGAAAGCAGAAAGCAGAAGGTGAAAGCCCTCCTAGAGGGCCAAGCCTTCTCCCCTGGGGAGAAGGTGTCGAGCGACGGCGCTTTCTCCAGCCGTCGCACGACGGATGAGGGGTCACTTCCTCGCGCCGCACCCAGGTTGTTCCCTCCTAAAGCCCGCATCCGGTTATACATTCCACCTGCACGCGCAACGCTCTCGCCGCAGCGCAGAAGCTCGGCAAAAACCCCTCACCCGTCCCACTCCGGCTGATGAAAGCGCCGGAGTGCGACACCCTCTCCCCAAAGGAGAGGGCCGCCGTTAAAATGGCCTCGCGGTGCCAGCGGTTGCCCTCATCGTATTGATGGCAGACGGCGGCCACCAGGGCTGCCCCTTCCATAATGCGTGCCGTTCAACCGGCTCGTTGGCGAAGGCTCTCGGCGATCTCGACTGCATTCACGGCTGCCAGGCGAAGATTATCAGCCACCGCCCAGATCCACAGGCCGCCGGGGTGGTCGTGATCGGCGGTCACACTATCCACCAAGATCTCGTCCGACCCGGCAGCTTCGACGGGAGTCGGCGAATCATGGGTGGGGCGCCGCAAGTCGATTCTCTCTCCCATCAAAGCCACTCCGGCCTTTTCTGGCGCCGTCGGAGGATCGGTCTCAACGTAAAGGGAGACCGCCAGCGAATGAAACACCGGTACCTGAAGCAGGCGCAGAGCCGGCAGGGGCACCCTGCCATGCAAGTAATCTTGAAGCTGCCGGCGCAAACCGTTCTCCAGGACCAGAAGTTCGCCCCGACTCGTCCCACTCGGACGCGACAACAAGTTAAAGGCCAACTGCGCGCCAAAAACCTTGCGCGGAATCTTCTGAAAGCTGAGCAGGTTTACGGTTTGCTTCTGAAGCTCGTCAATCCCGCGTGACCCGATTTCGGAAACCGAAGCGAAAACGTGCGCCACCGCTCTGGTCAAGCGAAACCGCGCCCCCAGGCGCAACAGCAAGGTGCTGATGACAATCGTGGCAGGGCGTGCCCCCACGTAAAACTTCCCGGCGCCGCCTTCCGCCGTTTCGCTAATCGGAAAAGAGTGGTCGAGGAACGGTACACGCACGATTCTTCGTTGTAACGGCGTTTCCGGCGTCTCTTCTGCGAGCGCGCCAGTGCTGAGGTCGATCACGAAGCAGGGCGGCGGCCCCTGGGATGAGGAAGCGGGATTAAGGAAAGCAGGCATGTTCCGGTAGCGCGCGGCGATAAAGACAAAATCCAGGTCCGAGGCCGTTACATTCTCATCGGGGACTGTGATGGGCGGTCCTTCGTCCAAATCCAGGATGGGCAGTTCGGGTTCATCTTCCTCGTCGGAGAAGGTCACGAGGCGCGAGAAGGGAAAGTGGCGTTCGCCCAGAACATTCTGAAGCTCTTTACCCAGCAGGGAAGACGCTCCCACAACCGCCACCCGGTATCCTTCTGGTGAGGTCTTCATGCTGCATGAACCTCTTCGGACGCGGGAGGATGGGGGCGGTGCCTCAAGGAAGTGATGCGAAGTACGATTCCTGAAAGGGCGTAAGTAATCGCAATCGTGAGCAGGACGGGTTCGGAATAAAGCCAGATGGCCCAGATCATCAGGCCCAGGAATATGATGGCAACGTAAGATCGACGCCGGCGCAGGTCCAGCGTTTTAAAGCTGAAGTAACGCATCCGGCTGACCATCAGGAACGCCAGCAGCCCAACCACCGCCAGCCAGCCCAGGCTGGAACCCCATTGCACCAGAGCGCTCTTCTCCCAGTGCACAATGGCGGCAATGGTTCCCGCCGCGGCGGGAATGGGCATGCCCACGAAATACCGGCGGTCCGTACTGGGTTTGCCGGCATCGATATTGAATCGCCCCAGGCGTGCGGCGCCGCAGATCACGTAAGCGAACGTCACCACCCAACCGATTTCGCGCAGGTGCTCGATTAAAGGTGGTCCCAAGGATTCGTTGATGGCCCGAATGCCCCAGGAATAAGCCAGAATGGCCGGGGCAACACCGAAAGTAACGACGTCGGCCAGGGAATCGAATTCGCGGCCAAAGGCTGAGGTGGAGCCCGTAAGCCGCGCAATCCGGCCGTCCAGCCCGTCGAACAGAATCGCCCATCCGATGGCCTTGGCGGCCTCATCGAAAGCTACCGCACTCATGCCTTCGACCCCGCCTGCCGCCATGGCCAGAGAGCCTCGCAACGCTGCGATGATGGCGTAATAACCGCACACCAGGGTGCCGACAGTGAACAGGCTGGGCAGGATATAAACGCCCCGCCGCATTGCGCCGCGGCTATTGAGTTTCAGATTTGAGGTGGCTGGTTCCAAGGATACTGCTCCCTGCCCGGACGCGATCGCCAACTTTGATGCTCAATGTCACATCCGGAGCCATGAGAACATCCACGCGCGAACCAAATTTGATCAGCCCAACACGCTCTCCGCGCGCGAGAGAGTCGCCAATGCGCTTCCAGAATACTATTCGGCGCGCCAGGACGCCAGCGATTTGCTTCACTACCACCCGGCCTTGCTCTCCCTCCACGGTGAA
Source organism: uncultured Acidobacteriota bacterium (assembly GCA_963838915.1). Taxonomy (GTDB): domain Bacteria; phylum Acidobacteriota; class Terriglobia; order UBA7540; family UBA7540; genus CAVROP01. The sequence goes on along the minus strand of CAWIUZ010000324.1, from coordinate 3,924 downwards.
GACGTTCTGCTCATTTTCAACAGAGGCGGCTTCCTTCATCGCCATCCGGAACGCCCCTTTCCGATAATTGACCTCTTTCACCACCCCGGCTATGGGGGATCGGTTGACATGCACGTCTACAGGGGACATGAAAATGCTGACCCGCCGAACCGGGCAGCCTTCGTGGTCCTCCTCGACGACCTGCAGAACGCGGCCGTCGGCAGGAGAAATGATGGCTTGCGCCTCGGTTGGGATAGGACGCTCAGGATCGCGGAAAAAATTGAGGACCAATAAGGCCAGAATCAAGAAGAAGATTGCACAGACTAAAAGAGCCGGGCTCGACTCCCGAAACCAGAATCCGAGAGCGCCGCCGGAAATGAGCACCAGCGGAAGACCATACCAATATCCCTCCCGCAGCATAAGTACCTTTGCCTGTCAGCCCGGAGCCCTCTCGTTCCTCATGAGCCTGCCTCCCGGTACACTTCCAGGGATGCTCACATCACCTGCCCTGGGACGGTCAAACGTCCGCAGTCAGGTTCGAAGGCGGCTAGTGCACCACCAGGGCCTGTCGCACCAGCAATTCCATCTGGTCCTTCGCCCGCAGCTTCAGCTTCTTCAGCCGCACCTCTTCCACCTTCTCATCCTCTGTGAGGAAGTTCTTTGCCGCTAGTAGGTTGAGCTGGGAAGCGTATTGGGTGTGCTGTTCGCGCAGGCGACGATACTCTTCGTTCTTGGCCATCAATTCCTCCCGGATGACCTCGGCAGGAGTGCTCACGGGTGCGCCACCTCCTCCATGTAATATGATACCCACCGTCAGGCTAGCACACCTGATAGGTCCGTACAAGGCGAAAAAGCCAGTCCCCAATCCGTCGATAAGGGAGGTCGAGGGCGGCAGGGCCCATGGCCTCGCGCCTCTATGCCGCACGCGGCTGGACTCGGGCGGTGTAGGGGTAGGGCTTGCCCTACCCTCGTCAGGACCAGCAGAAACGCGGGGACGGCAAGTCGCCCCCCTACGGCGGGCCGGTTATCGACGGGTTGAGGGCCAGGCGAGCGGAGGCGATGTTCTAAATGCGCGTTGGCCCGGCGGCTCACGCTCAAAACTGCTCTCCGCCTGCGGCTCACAGCCCCGAAGGGGGTGAGAGATCACAGGGAGTGAACAATCCACATTTAGGACACGACCTGGTCGGAGGCGGCGGGCGGCGCGGGCGACTGCTGCTTCGCCGCGCAAACGACAACTTCATTAGGTATATGCTGCTTGGCCGCAAAAGTTTTCAGCTTGAGAAGCAATGGAGCGGTGATTTCCTGCCCTTTGGCGGCGACCAGAACGCCCGTGCCCGTTCTGACCTCTTCATCCAGGATGAGCCCCGCGGTGAGCTCCGTAATCGGCATGCTGGAGGCGCCGCCGCCGGCCACTTCCGGTTCGAGTTCCACTAGAGCGTCGACAATTCGCAGGTCCAGGTCTTCAAATCTGCGTTTGAGGGAGAGGGCGGCCTCGACGCTGGAGCGATGCTTGCGCAGGTACAGGTCAAATGCCAGGGAGGCGCGCAGGATCTGCGCGCCCAGGCGCATCTCACGCATCTCGCTATCGCCGACATCCCAGTCGACGGGCAACTGGCGATTCTGGTGTGCGATCATCCAGGCGATGGATTCCAATCGGGGGATGCTCTTCAGAAGCTCTTGGGCCATCAAGGGATGGTCAATGTACTGAGCCTGTTCTTGCGGCGAGAGGTCGCGCCCCGCGTGGACGGCCTCGATGATGTCGGGGTCGAGCGTCACGCATCCCAGTTGCGACATCATGGCGGCGATCTCAAGCCGCCAAGGGTTTTCGAGAGAGAGTTTGGAGGCCACGTGCTGAACGTAGCGGCGCACCCGCGCGGCGCGGCTGAACGCCGCCGGGCTGACCAGACTCAGGACCTCCGTCAGCACATAAATTGTGCCGCGCAGTGTGTTCTCCAGAATTTCTTTTTCCGCACATACCAACCGGTGTTGCTCCAGGCTGTCTCTGAGAGTCTTCACCAGCGTTTCCTTGTTGCAGGGCTTGCTCAGGAAACGAAAGATCTTTCCTTGATTCACCGCATCGATGGCAGTCTGGAGATCAGAATCCCCGGTCAACATGACGCGGACGGTATCAGGGAAGTCGCGCTGAACCTTGAGCAGGAATTCGATGCCGTTCATCTCCGGCATCCGCATGTCGGAGACAACGACCGCAAAGGGCCCCTGGTACTTCAGCAACACCAGCCCGGCGGCACCGCCGATAACCGTAGTCACCTGCAGTTCCCTGCGCAGCAACCGCTCATAGCCCATGAGCACGGCCGGTTCATCATCGACGAGAAGGATCTCTTCGGTCATCACGTAGTGCCTTCGAGACGGCCGCCACGCTGCGCATTCGAGATGTAGTTCGCCGGTCGGATGCGCGCCCGGCCCCCCTGAAAATCAGGCCATTCCCACGAATCGGACTGGTAGGGCGGTTCGCGAACCGCCCCTACTCGAGGGCCACGTCATTCCCGCGTAAGCGGGAATCCATTGGACTGGCAACGGGTCCCCGCTTTCGCGGGGACGACGCCGATTTTCATTGCCTCGGGTGGGCCAAAAGCCCATGGGAACGCCTCCGAAGGTTGCTCCATCCGGATAACCTTCTCGCCGTGTGCAGGGGAGGAGACAAGGCGAGGTGGCGCGAAACTTGATAATTGATGTCCGCTGTGCCTGACGCTATGTGCTATACTAGGGTGTTAACTAACCAGACTTGCGAAACGCCGAGACGGGACTAATTCCATGCCCATATTCGAACTCCGGCTCCCATGCCGGGGCTGCGGTAAGGAATGCCGGGCTACGATCACGGATAGCACAAGGTCGGCAAAGATCAGGTGCAGCGCGTGCGGAATCACCCTGCTGGATGCAAGGTCAATTACGGGCTATGTTTACGTGCTTTCGCATCCGAAACTGCGGGGCCTGTTGAAGGTGGGTTTCACCAAGCGAACCGTCGCCGAGGAAGTGCAGGAGCTAAGCTGGGTGTCGGGGTTGCCCGAACGTTTCGTCCTGCAAGCGGCCTTTGAAAGTTCCACACCGGAGAAACACACGGCGGAAGTTCACAGAAGGCTTGCATCAAAGCGCGTTCAAGGTATGGAGTATTTTGAGGTACCCGTGCCGTTCGCCGTGAAGGTGATTCAGGACGTGATTCCGTCGGGGCCGCTTGACGACGAGGGAGTTCCAGAATCGTCGCAGCCCGGCCAGGGCGAGACATCCTCGAGTTCCCTTGGCCAGTGGTCCTGTGGGCTGTGCAAGCACGAGTGGAGAGCCGCCGCTCCTGACCGTTGCCCACTCTGCCAGAGCACTGCGATTGTTCTGCTTGCGGGGGCGAGGCCCTCGCTTGATGCTTCAACCTTGTAGCAGGCTGCCCGAAGACCCACCTGTTGCCGTTCCGAGTGGTCATGCGTCTTCAACCCCACCCAAAGGAATGAAACTCGTCACCCCCGCCAGGCCGGGGGCCATCCTTGGTCGGGAACACGGTGGATTCCCGCTGGCGCGGGAATGATGTGAGCTTCGAGTAGGGGCGGTTCGCGAACCGTCCCTACCAGCCGGACTCGCGGGAATGACGTGGTTTTCGAGAGACCGATCGAGGGACGGCACGCCCCTCAATCCGTGTCCGGGGGTTCGGGCGGTCTTGTGTCATGGATGAAAAAGTCCGCGTCCAGCGGGGCTTTGATGCTACGGAATTCACGCGGGGATTGCTCAAATTTGAAGAAGCCGCCGAGGTCACCGCTGGCGCGCGCATCGGCTAGTCCGAGTGACTTTTCGGGTATGCCAAAAGCCCCTTCGATGAATCTCTGGATGCTGCCAAAGTCGTGGTGGATATTATCGACGTAGGCCCTGGGAGTATAGGCGGAGACTACCAGCAAGGGCACGCGGAAGCCATACTGATAGCTGCCCAGCGCGCCGTACAGAATG
>CAWIUZ010000323.1:0-3187 GCA_963838915.1 uncultured Acidobacteriota bacterium | reverse complement strand
GGTGGTGACGGCCGTCGACGCATAAAAGGCGGTGAGATTGGCAACATTCAAAGTGGGGCGACCCTTGTCGTTATAGGTAAGGAAACTGTAGACAACTGCGTGCAGGGCGCGGCGCGGAATGCTGCGCTGGCTGGTCGGAATGTAGCGGACATCCTCGTGCAGGATGGCCGCCAGTGGCGCCTGAAAAGTGCCCTGAAGAACGGCATTACCCGCGCGGGAAGCCAATCGCCGAGCAAAAAGTTTGAAAAACCACCGCCCCATTGTCTGGGAGTGCCGCTGGCCTGGTCGAGCAAGGCGTTCACGAGCGGGCTGAAGTAGGGGCCTGCCGAGGCAAACGTCATCTTAAGGTAAAGCTTCCAGCGCTCATTTAGGGTTAGCGGATTGTAGTTGGATAGTTGGGCGACAGCCATACCGGTGATAGGGTTTACCTCCGCCCCCGGCTTCTGGTCTGCAGCGGGCGGCGATGCCGAACCGCTCGGGCGCGTGGTTTGATCCGCACTTGGCGCCTGCGCGTCAACCCCATCTGCAGCGTCCATGGCCTCACGCAAGCTGAGACCGCGCGATAGTCCGACATCAACGCCAACAGGACAGCCCTGGCCTGGGGAAAAGCTCTGCGCCGGAAGAAAATCTGCGCTGGCCGCCACGGATTCTGGCGGCCCGTCACATGCCCGCGACAATCCGGCCGTTAGCACGAACAACACCCCTGCTGCTAACAACAGGACCAACCGGGAGCACGGCTCTCGCCGTGGCGCTAGAGTGTGGCGATCGATCACCATTTCATTGCAGGAACCTACGAGGACAAGAATCGCTGACTCCGCGAAAGCTGGCTAGTTTCAAATAAACATTCTACTCCATCACGAATCCTGGGCAGTGTCCTAATTCGGGCTGTAACGCCGGCTACCAGCCGGCTCTGGATCCGCCAGGGCAGCAGCGCCACGGCCAAATTGGGACAGCAGCAAATCCTGAAATACCATCTGCAAATGGCAGATGCCATGGTATGATACCAACATGACAGTCAAAGTCACTCTCGACAAGGCGGGCCGCATAGTTCTCCCGAAACCGCTGCGGCAGGAGTTGCAGCTCGCGCCTGGGGATACTCTCGAGGCCGAAACTGCGGGCGAGCAGATCACGTTGAGCCCGGTGCGAGGCACGGCGGGACTGCGTAAGAAGCACGGGATTTGGGTCTACCGCGCCGGAGAACGCCTTACGGGCGTTGTTGTCCAGGAAACACTGCGCCAAGTGAGGCAGGAGCGCGACGAGGAGACCCTGGGGAAATGAGATGGTTCTTTGATACCTCCGTCCTCATCCCCACCTTCCTTGAGGACCACGAGCACCACGAAGCCAGCCTGAGCGCGTTTCTTAAGGCCGATCGACGGTCGTCTTGTTGCGCCGCACACAGTCTGGCCGAGGTCTACTCCACCCTGACCCGTCTGCCTGGCCGGCACCGCCTCAGCGGAGAGCAGGTTCTGCTGTTTCTCGAAAACATCCGGGAGCGACTCACGCTCGTGACCCTCGACCCCGAGCAATATTTCGCAGCGGTCGAGGAAGCCGCCGCGGCGGGAATCGTCGGGGGTGCGATCTATGACGCACTCCTTGCGCAATGCGCTACAAAGGCTCACGCCGAGACCATCTACACCTGGAATGTGAAACACTTTCAACGAATGGGCCCCGAGATAGCTCGCCGCGTCAAAACGCCATGAGCAGGCGCAGACTTCGAAAGGCAATAAGTCTGCCGCGCTATCCGCTTCCCCGCGACGCTCACACCGAAGGGCATCGCCGGCCCAGCCTGACCGGCGCATCTCGATTAATATTCGGCGAGACCGCGCCGTCACCCGAATCGAAGGCCAAAACAGTTTCACACATGACAAGTCTCTCATTGTGCAACAACTTTTTGTCTTTCACATAAATGTAACAATATCGTAACGCCCCATGAATACGCTCCCGCCATGATTAGCTCGTTTAATTTAGGTTGAGTACTGATAATCCCAATGAAACAAATACACACGAATCGGAGGGGTGAAGAATGCACACCAGAGTAACCTTCTGCAGGTGCCTTGCGGTCGCGATGATGATGATTGCGCTCGCGGCGCCTGTATTCTCGCAAACCGCGTCGGACAACTCATCGAAAGATTCCGGGAAGAAAGACGATGTTTCGACGTTGAAGCAGCAGGTTGCAGAACAACAAAAGGAAATCGAACAGTTGCGTTCAATGGTGAACCAGATGAAGCAGAAGCTGGATCAACCACCGGCGGCGGCCACAGCCAAGGTGGCGCCAGCCGCGGCAGCACCGACACCAACGGCGGCGGCGCCGGCACCAGCAGAGGCTGCGGTGGTCTCCACGCCGAACCTTGGCGAGGTAGCCTCGACCAGTGCCATGGTTCCGAAAGCCAAGGAGAATGCCTCCGCGGACAGCAGCAGTGGCATGATCGGCCCCACGCTCGCCCCGTCCGCAGCGATCCACTCCGCAGGGCAGGAGGCAGCCAAGGAAGGCGATCAAGAGTCGCCGCTCACGTTCCACATCGGCAGCGCTACTTTGACCCCTGTGGGATTTATGGATTTCACCGGGGTAATTCACAGCCATGTCGCAGGCGGTAACATCGGCACTAGCTTCGGGAGCATTCCCTACGCCACGAACTCGAGCGGCATACTCCCCTATCAGACTAATCTGAGCGAGTTCCGCACCAGCATACAGAACTCCCGGATCGGCTTCCGGACCGATGCGGACATTAAGGGCGCTCACGTCATCGGATACATGGAAGCCGACTTTCTGGGGACGCCGGCCAGCACCAACATCGCGGTGACGAGCAATAGCCAACTTCTCCGCGCGCGGCTGTACTGGGTCGATGTTGTGAAGGGCAGCTGGGAAGTTCTGGGTGGCCAAACCTGGAGCTTGCTTACTCCAGGCCGGAGCGGGCATCTCGCCCCTCCCTTCCAACGTCTTCTACACGCAAGATATGGACGTAAACTACCAATTGGGCTTGTTTTGGGGACGCATACCCGAGTTGCGGTTCGTTTATCATCACCCTTCCGGCAAAGCCGCCTTCGCTATCGCGCTCGACAGTCCTGACCAATATGCCGGAGGCTCGTCGGGAGGTTCATCCATCGTGCTTCCCACGGGTCTCGCTACGCCCTACGCGGGCGAATTGGATTTTGGCGCGAGCTCCCGGTGGCATTGACGATGCGTTCG
>CAWIUZ010000322.1:0-3429 GCA_963838915.1 uncultured Acidobacteriota bacterium | reverse complement strand
TTACAATGGCCGGCTCGAAAAGCTACGGGTGTGGAACGGAACCGACAGCGATACAGCCACGGGAGACCATTTCCACATCACGACAAGCCGGCCGGCGAAGGGCCTGTTGGTGAGCTTGGTGGCGGCGAAGCCGGACCTTCCCGGATCGAGCGACACGACGATCGTGACCGTAGACGCGGCTGAGCGGACGTTCTCCTTCGCCGTGCCGGACGTGGAGAAAGGGCCGGCGTATATCGCGGACTTTCAAGCTTATGTGACCCTCGCCTCAGACCCGAGGGAGTTTTCCTCCTCGATTGTGAAGCACGGCGAGAAGATTCGCGAAAAGCTAGCAGTTGAACCTGAGCAGACTTACGAACGAGCTTCAAGAGAGATTCCCGCCCTTGATCCGGTCAAGCGGCAGGGCGGGAGGCTGTATCTGCCCCTGGCGGCCGACGCGAGTTGGCAGAAGTTCGCCTTCGAGTGGGGTGGCAACATTGCCATCAGCAAGTCCGAAACGAAAGCCATGGGGAAGGAACTGAAGCGCCTGGAATGGCAAGGTGACCGCATATCCTGGCGCATCGACACGGGCGCGACGCCTGACTTTCGCCCTGCCGCCAAGGATTCCACACTTTCCGTGCTGGAGAATTACCTGCCTTTACCCACGGCGCGATGGACAAAAGACAAGTTGGATTACACCGAGGAGGGTTTTGCCACGCTGCTTTCCGGGCCGCTCGAGCCGGATGATCCACAACGCAGCGAGCAGACGCCCGCGGTCCTGATGTTGAAGATCAAAGTGGAGAATCCGGGCGGTACAGCAGCCGCTTCTCACGTGTGGCTGGCGCTCGACCCAGCCGAGGAACTTTCTTTTCACAACGGAGAATTGCTGGTGGCGGACGGTGCCCTGGTGCGTGCGCGCGTGCGCTTGCCGGATTCGGCAAAGGCGGCTCTCGCCAAAATTAACGAGGGCGCGAAGGCATTGCAGGGGATTCATGTGGAGATCCCTCTGCGGGCGGGCGAAGCCCAAACCATTTTTCTCTCATTGCCGTTTATCCCCCGGCTCTCGACCGAGGAGCGCGCCCGCCTGGCGAGTTTAGACTACGAGCACGAACGAGCCGGGGTGTTGGATTACTGGCGCGCCGCCACGGCAAACTCGGTTCCCTTCAGCGTGCCGGAAAAGCACTTCATGGATTTCGCCCGGTCCGTAATTCCACATGTTCGCATCAGCACCACGAAGGATCCGAAAAGCGGCCTTTATATGGTGCCGGCGGCGAGTTATGGCTACCTGGTTTATGACAACGAAGCGGCTTTTCAGTGCGTGATGCTTGACGCGTTGGGGAACCACGCTCTTGCCGCCGAGTACCTTGAAACGTTTATTCGCCTGCAGGGATCAAAGCCCTTCGCGGGCACGTATCCTGGAGATCAGCGTGACGTTTATCACGGCGCGCGGGTCGACAAGGACTACGACTACACGGCTTCCGAGTACAACCTCGACCACGGCGTGGTGCTTTGGGCGCTCGGCGAACACTACTTCTTCACCCGCGACAAAGAGTGGCTGCTCCGCGTAGCCCCCAGCATGAAACGGGCGGCCGACTGGGTATTCGAAGAGCGAGCGTACACCAAGCTCATGGATCGCGGCGAACCCGTCCCTGAGTACGGACTGCTGCCCGCCGGACACCTGGAAGATAACGCCGACTGGGGGCATTGGTTTTCCGTAAACGCCTTCGCGTCAGCGGGCGCGACTCGCCTGGGTGAGGCGCTGGCCGAAATTGGCGATCCCGGTGAGTCCCACTACGTCGAAGAAGCCGCCTCCTACGCGCGGGACCTGCGCGCGGCGGTGACACGCGCTTCCGAGATTTCGCCGGTGGTGCGGCTGCGCGATAACACCTACGTCCTCTACGCACCTACGCGCCCCTATCAAAGAATCCGCCTCTTCGGGCCCGTACGCGTGGCGTATTATTCGCGCTATCCCCAGAAAGTTTTGCCCACTTACCGGCTTTCGGCGACTCGCGAAGTACTGTATGGAGCGATGATTTTGATCTCCATGGGCATCATGCCGCCGGACGGGCCTTTTGTGAATGCGGTTCTGGACGACTGGGAGGACAACGCAACCATGTCAACCTCGCTCGGCCTCTTTGTGCACGGCTGGGTGGATGATAAGTACTGGTTCAGCCGGGGCGGCATGGTGTTTCAAGCCAATTTGCAGAACCCCATCCTGGTTTATCTGCGGCGCAACGAAATCCCTGCCGCCATCCGTAACCTTTACAACGATTTCGTTGCTTGTTATTACCCGAATGTGAATGTATTCACAGAAGAGTTTCGCCAGTGGCAATCGCCGAGCGGTCCGTTTTACAAGGTTCCCGATGAGGCGAAATTCGTGAATCGCCTCAGGGACTTGTTGGTGCGTGAGGACCCGGACGCACTCTGGCTGGCGGCGGGCGCGCCGAGGCGATGGCTGGCTCCCGGTCAGAAAATCGAAGTGCGAAATCTCGCGAGCTACTTCGGCCCGGTGAGTTACCGCACGGAAGGGAAGGCGAACGGCGTCAGCGCCCGGGTCCAACTGCCAACCCGGAACCCGTACAAAACTGCGTGGCTGGTGGTGCGCACGCCGGGGGCGCAGGCGCTGAAGTCCGTCGAGATTGACGGCCGGTCGTGGCAGGATTTCGATGCGGCGCAGGGGCGCATCCGGCTGCCGCTGCGGAAAGAACCGATGGAGGTCGAGGTGCATTTCTAAGTGATCGTTCGTGCCGCCAGGGAGAATTCAACGACAAAGCCCTCTCCCTTGGGGAGAGGGTGCCCGGCGAAGGCGGTTTCTTCAGCCGTCGCCGGACGGGTGAGGGGTTGCTTCCGTATCACCGGGGGCAACCCTGGGTGGTGACGGATAGTGCGCCAGAAAGCTCGAAGCAGAGTTGGACCTTCACTGAGTTGAGTTGCGGAGTACGAGTGGTTAGCTCACTTATGCTCGACATACAAACTGAAGGGCGAGATGATTGGCAAGGCTGATTAAGGGACCCCTCACCCGTCCCGCTCCGGCTGATGAGAGCGCCGGCAGCGGGACACCCTCTCCCCAAGGGAAAGGGCTTTCCCCCTTAATTCTGATCGGCTGGTTTTTCGTTAACAGAGCGTATAATACTCGCCGCTGCTGTGAGGTGCTGACCTGAAGGTCAGCGCTACGCGCAACTTGGAGGTCGCCGGCCTGACGGCCGGCGTCACATGGAGAATACGGGGGTGTAGCGATGCGCAAATGGACAAGGCGTGAGGTATTGAAGAGTGGTGTGGTGGTTTCGGCGGGAATCACATCCGGGGCTGCGGCTGTTCCGGGTAGGGTCGCGGCGGTCACGGGCCCGAGTCCGGCGCTTCCGCCTCCGGAAGACACCAGCCCGCGCGAACGGCTGCTGATGGATTTTGGATGGCGGTTCCACTTGGGCCACGCCAGCGACCCGGCGCAGGAAT
>CAWIUZ010000321.1:0-58789 GCA_963838915.1 uncultured Acidobacteriota bacterium | reverse complement strand
TATGTCGGTACCTCGTTCAGCGTATTGCTGTTTTCGACCGCGATTGATCAGGCGCAGGCGGACCTCACCGCCCTTACGGCGCCGCGCTCGGGCATGCAGAGTGCCATCATCCTTCTCAGCGACGGCGACGCCACCGCGAGGTGGTGCGTGTCAGGTGTCTGGTGCGACGCCGGCTGCGGCCCGAAGAACTCGTGGTGCCTGGGACTTTCGGGCCCCAATATGCAGATGGATTTCACCCCGACGACCCCGCAGAAGTTTGCTGTGAACGAGTGCCATCAAGCGATCAACGAGGCCGCGATCGTCGCGGCGACGGTGAATACCGCGGGGCTGAAGACCTGGATCTACTCGATCGCCTATGCCTCCTCCACGTCGCCTTATAGCAGCTCGAACCCAAACGGCAGTTGCTTTACTGACACGGCCCCTGTTGGCACCAGCACCATCTCCGGGTGCAGCACCATGCAGCAGATTGCTTCAGACCCCAACAAGTTCTACGCCGACCAGGGTACGCCTGACGATCGTTCGTCCCCATGCAAATCCCCTGCTCACCCAACGATCATGGACCTGAGTGAGATCTTTACGGCTATCAGTGGCGATTTCCACACTACAATGTTGCTGCCGTGGGGCACGACGTAGGGGAGGGAAGTCCACAACGGTTAAGGAGTAAGACGTGTAAGGCCGCTTGGTGCGCCTGCTCGCTTGCACGTTACCCGGCGAGCACGCCGGTTATATGGACGGTTTCACGCCAGGACGCAAAGTACGCCAGGATCGAAACACCAGGATGTTTCCCTCTCTCCGGTGCATCCTGGTTTGACTCGTAGCGCCCGTTCTGCAGGTTCCGTTGCCGCGCTCCAGTACCAATTCCCACCAGTACTGTGACCGACGTACTGTTGTCATTTGAAGTTGTAGGCAGTAATAAGGTGTCATCGGTATTCATAGCTCGGAGGTACCTGCAATGAACTTCAAGAATCATCGGCCGCTGCGGCCATTTATTGGTTTGGCAATCTTCACTATAGTTGCGGGGCTCACCGTCTTCATGTCCGGCCAGCAACGCGGGCAAATGGCCAACCCCCAAAGCAGTATGCACGTTCCCATCTTGACTTCAGGGCCGCAAGAGGAGGAGTTGCCCGGATTGCCGGATGACTGGAGCTTCCACCACTTGAACTTTACCGATCCGGGAACGGAGGAAGAAGCGATCAACGCCGACCGCCATGAGGAGTGGCTCAGGATCGTCAATGAACCTCGCTACATCATCCAGCAGTTGAAGCGGCGCCAGCCGGCCCAGGGGCCCTGGGCGGACTACGTTGCCAAGATGAATGAGAGGGGACGAACGCTGGAGGATTCCGGCGAGGCGGAGCCGAGCGCGGATCGCGTGGAACAGTTGGAAGCCTCTTTTCGGCCCGTGAAAGGCCACAGGCCGGCCAGGCCGGTCAAGGAGGGAATCGATCGCGACTGGAGCATGGACCTGGGTGCAAGCGCCGCGGCGAGAGCGGGGCAGTACCCCGCCAAGTACACCTTTTCAACCACTAGCGCGAACTGTAGCGACTACGTGGTCTACCCGACGGGCGCCACCGGCAGCTCGAGTCAGGCCACCATAGTAGCCTATAGTAACCTATACGGCACCTCTGGACCAAATGGCACGGGGTGCGGCGCCGGCGCTAGCGGTGGCGCTGTCCCGGAAGTCTATTGGGCCTACAACACACCGGTGGGTTCGACCGCTGCGACCGCGAATCTCTCCCCGGTGATCGACTTCAACGGCACGCAGGTCGCGTTCGTCGAGACCGCGGGCAGTACGGCGTATCTGGTGCTGCTGCACATGGCGAATTCGGGCGGCTCAGCCACCTCGCCCGCCACGATCACTTCGAGCAGCAGCTATCCGTGCACTGCGCCCTGTTACACCACGTTCACGCTTGGCGCCGCGGACACCAACTCCCCGCCCTTTTACGACTACAATCATGACGCGATATACGTGGGCGATGCCTCTGGCAAAATGCACAAGTTTAGCCCTGTATTTCGCGGCACGGCTGCCGAAGTCACCGGCGCCAACACTTGGCCGGAAACGGTGAGATCCGGCAGTCAACTGACCGGCCCCGTTCTCGATTACAATAGCGGGTACATTTTTGTCGCGGATCACTCTGGTTATTTGAACCAGTGGAGTTCGTCCGGTGGAACAACAGCCGTGGGAGCGTCCAATTCAATGAGTACTCAAGGCATTCCGGACGCGCCGGTGGTCGACTCCGGCACTAACTCCTCAACCAACCCATCCTGGGTATATGTCGAGAACGCATACGGAGGGTCTACAGGTAACCCTGCATACCTTAACATCTTTAACGGTTCGAGCGCCATAAGCGGGTACGGCACCAGCGTTGCTCTCACCACGACCGGGAGCACGTCGCTGACAATCTATGCTGGCGCCTTTGACAATCTGCACACCTCAACGACAACCGGGAACTACTACGTGTGCGCTACCGACGTAACGAGCGGCTCAGCCAACACAACGCTCTACCAAGTCGCGCTGGGCGGTACCGCCACTGCAGTCACGCTTACAAAATATGCTTACAACCAGGTATCCAGCACTAACACTTCCCCTACGTGCTCACCAGTCGCCGAGTTTTACAACAACTCGACGGACTACGTCTATCTGAGCGTAACCGCGAACGGCGACGCCACAGCGTCATGCACCGGCGCGTGCCTTTACAACTACAAGGTTCCGACCAGTACGGGCACCCACACGGGTTCAGCCACGGCTGGGATGACAGTAGCCAGCGGCGCCAGCGGTGTCATAATTGATAACAGTTTGACCTCTCCCGCGGGGGCCTCGCAGATCTACTTCTCCTCGCTCGCGAGCGAGTCTTGCGCGGGAAACGGGACCACCGGCAGCGGCACGGGCGGCTGCGCCGTGCAGGCGTCTCAGTCAAGTCCAAGCAATCCGGTAACCGCCAACGGCACGGTGACTTTCATCCGAGACTCCTACTACTGGCCGGGGCACGAAGGGTGCACAGGGACCTGCTCGCCGACGGCGAGCGTCACGGTGGGAGCGACGACCTACACCTTCGTGGCTACGATAAATGGAACAAGTACCCAAGTCCAGACCTATGATAGCGGCACGACGAGCCAGGATGAGTCGGATGCTGCCCAGAATCTTGCAGCCGCGCTCCTGAATGATTCGACTAAATGTTCGACGGATACGCCCAAGCCGTGTTTCTACGTGAGTGGAGCGAACGCCAGTGTTACGGCGACGTACTCCAGTAACGTAACCAGTCTGACGGCCAAGACCTCGGGCAGCGGAGGGGACTTCGCCCTAAGCGTCAGCAGCGACGCGACAACCGACATCACGGTGAGCGGGGGAAACAACGGCAGCCCCTAATCTTCTGGTGTGTATTCGACGGGATGCAGAACGGCTGCACCACGGGCAGTGCCTCCAGTAGCAACGCCACGCAAGCCTCGCAGTCGTCGCCGTGATATGCGGGCGCATAGGGGCCACCATGGAGTGCGGCAGCGAAGCCTGTGAGGCTGCCGCCTTCAGACGGTAAGTGTGAAGTTGAAAGGCTGAATGCAGGCAAAGCCTTTTCACGCCACGACGCGAAGTACGCCAGGTTCGTAATGCCAGGATGTTTCTCTCTCTCCGGTGCATCCTGGCTTGGCACGTAGCGCCGGTCCCGCAGGTACCGGGCCGGCGCTGCGGCCATATCGAGATCCCGCCCTCCACTTGGTTCCCCTCTAATTTGACTCGCGACGCTGTCTTGTGAGCCCACACCATTTCGTGCCGTCCTAATTTGGCCGTAGCGCCGCCATCTTGGCGGCTCCGGTGCCGGCTGGAAGCCCGCGTTGCGGCCCAAATCAGGACAGTACCCACCATTTCGAACTCTTGACAAAGCTCCCTAATTCATTCGCGCCGATTGCCGAAGTGAAGGATTGGAGGGACTAGTTTCGGCGGCAATCAGTTCACCACTGAGGCACAGAGGCACAAAGGGATCAGAAGAGAGGCCGTTCTAAGTACCTCAGCGCCTCGGTGGTTGATTTCTTCACACGTGCAGACGCCAGTGCACCATCGCCTGAACCGGGCAGGTGGAGTAAGCGAGGTGACAATTCACGTCTAGTACCTTCGTAACCTTGCCCCGTGGCCAGGATTGGCGGAAAACTATGGTCTAGCGTAGAGCCCAGATTGGTCCTTCGGGAAAGGTACGGTTCGACTCCAATGAAACTGTCCAACATGCTCCATGTCAGGTCGAAAATGCGAGTGGGACCGCGCGGGTTTACGCCCGCACGAGGCGAGGAAGGCCAGGCGCTGTTTGAGTTTGCCATCGGGGCGCTGGTGCTCTGCACATTTTTGATCGGCATCATCTACGGCGGGATAATGGCCTATGACAGGTCAGTGCTGGCCAATGCGGTCGCCATCGGCGCCAGGAGCGTAGGAGCGGGACGTGGCGACTCGACCGCCTGCACGGACTCCCAGACTGCCCTCACCTCCGCCGCTTACGGGCTGAAAACATCGTCGATTACGGTCGTGTCTCCCCCAGGGTTCACTGCTACCAGCGGCTCCGGGGCCGGGACCTCCTCCTGCAACGTGACCACCGGAACCAACCCGTACACGGGCGGCGCTTGCTCGACCACTACACCTTGCCAGATTCTAACGATGGGGGAGTTGGCAACCGTTGCCGCCAGCTACCCGTGCAGCATGTATTTTCCACGCCTGAAGATCAACCTCTGTTCCATAGCCCAGGGCAATACTGTAGTCACGACCTCGGGCGGCTCGATCACGGTGAATTGTCCGTACACGAATTGCGTTTATTCGATAGCCACGGCCCGAATCGAATGAGGCGGCGGTTGTAAACGAGGTTTCCGAGACCTTCGACTTGGTATCCGGAATTGCAGGCCTCCATCGAAAATGCAGCGCCGAGGCGGCTCTGAATGTCAGAAAGGCACGGTTACGGTTCCATGAAACATCCTACGATATGGGGCTTCAGACGATCCTGGCAGAAAGTTCTTTGCTCAAGCGTACACCCCGGCCGAGAAGAAGGCGCGGCGTTGTATGAGTTCGCAATGTCGCTGCCACTTCTATCGGTCATGCTGGTGTCGATCATTTTTGGAGGGATCACCTTCTTCAACTACGTCGAGCTGGCGAATGCGGTGGAGGTTAGCGCCAGGGTGTTGGCAACCGGCAGACAGCAGGGGGCGAGCGCTTGCTCCCAGGCGAACACGGCGCTCACCAACGCCGCGGGGAACCTCAATACGTCTCAGATCAGCATCGCGGCGGAGACTTTCGCCAACGGCTCAACCTGTACCGCGACATTACTGCCCGGCGATGCCGGGACCGTAACGGCCACCTATCCGTGTAACCTGCCGATCCCATTCACTGGTCTCAATCTTTGTCCCATGCCGGGCGGCTCCAAAAGTCCCCTGCAGGGCGGGGTTAAGCTGTGCCCGTCCTCATCTTACTGTATTAGCGCGACAACGACGGTATATATCGAATGAGGTGGAACATGAAATCTCTTCTTGGCAGGCTCTATCGCGAGCAAAACGGGCAGGCCCTCTATCTGGTTGCGGCTTCACTGGTCGCCATTCTAGGCATGGCGGCGTTATCGATCGATATCGGTTTCGCCCTGCACGCCCAGCGCGAGCTGCAGGCCAACACCGATGCGGCGGCGAGCGCGGGAGGGGCAGCCATGCCCAATCCCGCCACCACATCGGTCTACGGTGTCGTGACTGAATACAGCGGCAGCAAGGCCTACAGTGCCCTGTACAACGTGCATCCCGACCTCAATATCACGAACGTGAGCGTCAGCTTTACGTGCCTCTCGACCACCACATACCCCGGCTATAGCCTCCCCCCCTGCGCCGCTGCTGCCAGCTACCCCTCCTGCGGAGTCACCGCCTCTAATCCGGCGGGAGGTTGCAACGCGATCAAAGTGGTGGAGACAGCGACGGAGCCGACGTTTTTCGGCAAGATCCTCGGCTTCAAATCGCTTACCGTCACGGCGACCTCAGTCGCCAGCGCCAGCGGCGGGGGGGCGATCCCGTACCACATCATGCTGGTGCTGGACACCACCAACTCCATGGGTTCGGGTACGGACACCGGCTGCGTGACCGGTTCGAGCAGCTCATACACACCTGAGCAGTGTGCCCAGTTTGGCGTTCAGACCCTCCTCTCCGAACTCGCCCCTTGCGCTGTGGGAGTGTCAAGCTGCGGCAGCAGCGCGGCGGTCGACGAGGTCGGCGTCATGTCGTTTCCGGGCATCTGCAGCGACTCCAATTCAGGAGTTACGACGGCAAACTGCCCCACTCTTTCCTCTGCCGCGCCGTTGACCAACACGACGGCTAACCCTACTTATGCGCCGAATGATTACGCGTGCCCTGCGGTGGCCCCCCCCATCGCCCAGTACAACAACGACCCGGAGTACCTGGTCGTCGGCTTTGGGAACGATTATCGGCTTTCTGACAATTCCGCGTTAAATTGGAGCTCCGACGTCGTTAAAACCGATGGGGCGGGAACGAACAACTGTGGGATGCCCACTCCGGGCGGCGAGGGAACATTCTATGCGGGCGCCATCGTAGCGGCACAAACCTATCTTACCAATAATCACGCCTCGCATGTCCAGGACATCATGATTCTCCTCAGCGACGGCAACGCGAGCGCCAGCACCACGCAAATGGGTGGGAACGTGAAGCAGGCCGTGACCGGTAGTCAAATCGCCGGAATGAACGGGAACCTTTTCTCAGCCACGGCGGAGTGCACGCAGGCCGTCAACGCCGCGGCTTGGGCCAGGGGAGTCAAGCAATCCGATGGCACCTCCACTCAGATCTACTCCATCTCCTACGGCTCGGAGACGTCGGGGTGCACCTCTGGGGAATCCGTACCATCCATAGGGGGCAATCCCGCCAATACTCCCTGCTCCACGATGGCGGGCATCTCCTCCACGCCGTTGTCGCAGTATTTCTTTTCGGTTCCCCAAACGGTAAACGGAAATACCAGCACTGTATGCAAGGGCGCAGTGCCGATCACCCAGTTGAGCCAGGTTTTCACCACCATCGGCTCGATGCTCGAGACCGCCCGGCTGATACCGCTCAATGTGGCCGGCACTTGGGTTGTCGCAACATCGTAGTTTGGCTTGCAGGCTGTCTAAATACTCGATTAGCCTGTTATTACGGGGAGTTTTCATGGGCCTTTGGCCCACCCTAGGGAATGAAAATCAGCGTCGTCACCGCGAAAGCGGGGACCCAATCTGGGTCGGGAGAAAGATGGATTCCCGCTTTCGCGGGAATGACGTGACCCTCGATAGGGGCGGTTCGCGAGCCGCCCCTACCAGTCCGATTCGGGGGAATGGCCTGATTTTCAGGAGAACCCCAGGCGACGAGGAATCTCGCTCTGCCCTTGAAGACATTCAGAGCGAGATTCCTCGCGGAGTTTACCCTGAGTACCCAGAGCGAGATTCCTTCAGTTCGTTCAGGACAGGCTCATCGCGGAGTTTACCCTGAGTGCAGAGCGAGATTCTTCGCTCCGCTCAGAATGACAAGCGAAGGGCTCAGGATGACAAGCGAAGGGTTCGGAATGACCTCCTGAATGAGGTTATCACACAGACTCTTTAGCCCCGCCGAAACCACGACCCCAATTCTCTATTGAACCCCGCTCTTTCTGAACGGTGGTGGGAAATCCAGGCTAGCTATTCGGCCTCGAGGGGCGTATTCTCTTCACTCTATAGTGGGAAGGCGCGGGCGCTTCGCGCTGGGAGGACAGGCCCGCCGTCCGATCGGCGCGAGACCTGGGGCGACCCCAACCGCCCTGGCGCGGCACCAGACAGTGCCCCACGCACTCTGTGCAGTCGAAGTGCCTTATGGAGCTCAATAGCATTGTCATTGTGAGCTTGGGATCCCCCAAAGAGAAGATCTGGGGACAACTGCTCCAGCTCGACGCCCGGGGCGTAACGGTGCGCGGAATTGAACTCAACTCCTTCGACGACTTCGTCCGCCAGATCGTGGCGCGGGAAGAATGCAGCGTGGGAATGACCGAGGTTTTCTACCCCATGCACCGCGTGGAGCGCGTGGCGCTGGATGAATCCTCCGGCTCGATTCCTTCGCTTTCAGAGCGATTCCGGAGCTTGGTTGGTTTGAGTATCCAGGAATACCTCGGAATTGAGACGCCGCAGGGCTGAAGGGCAGTCGACAGTCGACAGTTGACAGTCAAGAACGCCCCTTGTCAAAGCAGCCCTCTCCCCTTTGGGGGACATGCGCGCTGAGTTAATCGCGTGCCTAGGGTCCCGAAGGGACCCAAGATCATTAGCCGTAGGTGAAACCTACGGGCGGGCGGTGCAAAAAAATCGTATCCGACCCCGAAAGGGTCGAACCTTCGACCCTACGGGGTCGGAGAAGATCAAAAGGCGGGGGCTTCATCTCCGTAGGTTTCACCTACGGCTAATGATATTAATGCCCTTCGGGCATTTGACATCGTTCCTACACGCTTATCCCGGCGCTTATGCCCTTGGGGGAGCGGGTAGCCCTCAGCCGGCGCTTTCATCAGTCCGTCAACTGATGGAGCCAGGTGAGGGGGACGCCAAGAAATACCGCAACCATGACATTCAATCAGGTATTGAAAACGCTCGAGTCGAAAGCCGACCCGGCGGCGGTGCTCGGCATGGCACGCTTCGGGATTACTGCGGCCAAGGCCTTCGGCTGGTCGGCGCCGGCATTGAAAAAGTTGGCTCGAGAGATCGGCAAGGACCACGCTCTGGCAGAGCGCTTGTGGTCTACGGGCACACTGGAAGCTCGATTTCTCGCGGGCCTGGTCGCCGAGCGGCAGCGCGTAACCGAACGGTTGATGGAAGACTGGGTAAAGGATTTCGATTCCTGGGCAGTCTGCGATGGAACCTGCCTCAACCTCTTCCGTTACACCCCCTTCGCCTACCAGAAATGCCGCGAGTGGAGCGGGCGCCGGGAGGAATTCGTGAAGAGGGCGGCGTTCGCGCTGATGGCTTGCCTGGCGGTGAGCGATAAAGAGGCGCCCGATCAAACCTTCTTACGACTCTTGCCGCTCATCAAGAGGGAAGCATGCGACGAGCGGAACTACGTGAGAAAGGCCGTAAACTGGGCGCTTCGCCAAATCGGCAAGCGAAACCGGCGGCTAAACCGTGCGGCAATTGAAGTTGCGCAGCAGATTCATGACTTGGATTCGCCGGCCGCCCGCTGGATTGCCTCGGATGCGTTGCGGGAACTGCGCAGCCCCGCAGTCGAACGACGAGTGAATTTGACATCTCGAACGCAGGGCCGCAATATTGTTTCGTAGCCATGACTTCTCGCATCCTGACGCCCGCCAACCAAATCACGATTCTGCGCCTGGCCTTTATTCCTTTTTTCGCCATCCTGGTTGTTGACCAGCGGTATCGCGGCGCTTTGGCGGTGCTCGTTGCGGCGGCGTTTTCGGATATGATCGACGGGATTGTGGCGCGCCTGCTCAAGCAAGAGACTCCCCTGGGCGTGGCGCTCGACCCGATCGCGGATAAACTTTTGATGACTACCGCCTATCTCGCCCTGGCTTTTCGCGAGGCACTCCCCTGGTGGTTGACCATTATAGTAATCAGCCGCGATGCCGCCATTATCATTACCGCGCTGCTGATCAGCCTGGTGGCCGGTTACCGGCCATTTTACCCCACTGCCTTGGGAAAGGCCTCCACGGTCGTCCAGGTGTTGACCGTTTTTGTGGCAGTCAGTTTCCAGGCCCACGTGCCGTTTGTCGTGAGGGGCTTGGTTAGGACCTTTGCCTAC
Organism: uncultured Acidobacteriota bacterium; assembly: GCA_963838915.1. GTDB lineage: Bacteria > Acidobacteriota > Terriglobia > UBA7540 > UBA7540 > CAVROP01. The sequence goes on along the minus strand of CAWIUZ010000321.1, from coordinate 49,036 downwards.
CTTGCCGCGGCCCTCACCATTGCTTCCGGGATTCATTACGGGATGGTGGTCCGCAAGCGCTATGGGCAGCACGGGGGGTAGGTCGAGAAGTTGAGAAGCCCAGGAGTTAAGTAGTGGCTCGGTTTGATGTGGCACGGCCATCTTGGCCGTGATTGTGCACGGGCGGGACGCCCGTGCCACAGGACTCAAAATCTCAGCATCGGGGGTACTAGCTGTGGCAACGACCATATTTGAATATTACCACGAGAATCATGACCGATTTCTACAAGGGCTGACGGATCTGCTGAAGATTCCGAGCGTCAGCACTCTGCCCGAACACAAGCCGGATATGCAGCGCGCCATCGAGTTTCTAGCGAGCGAGCTGCGCGAAATGGGGATGAAGAACGTCGATATTATCGCGGGGAAAGAAGGCCAGCACCCGCTCCTCTATGCGGAGTGGTTGGAGGCTCCCGGAAAGCCGACCTTGCTGCTTTACGGGCACTACGACGTGCAGCCGCCCGATCCGCTCGAGGAGTGGGTGTCGCCGCCCTTCGAACCCGCCATCCGCAACGACAACATTTATGCTCGCGGCGCCGTGGATGACAAGGGGCAAACTTATCTTCTGGTGAAAGCCGTGGAAGGATTTCTGAAGACCGAAGGCAAGCTTCCCATCAATATAAAGTTCCTGCTCGAAGGCGAAGAGGAAGTGGGCGGCGAGCACATCGAGGAGTACGTGGCGGCTCACCCGGAGCGGCTGAAAGCCGATGCGGCGCTGGTCTGCGACACGGAAATGTTCGCGCCCGAATTGCCCACCATTACGACCGGCCTGCGCGGCCTGGTTTACACGGAACTCGAAGCGCGCGGCGCGGATCACGACCTGCACTCGGGCGTCTATGGCGGAGCGGCGCCCAACCCCTTCCAAGCCCTGGCGGAGATGATTAACCAGCTCAAAGGGCCGAATGGGAAGATTCGTATACCGGGCTTTTACCAGCGTGTGAAGAAACCCACCGCGAAGGAATTGGCGGCGTGGAAACGGCTGCCCTTCAATGAGAAGGCATACCTGCGCAAGGAAGTCGGCGCGATCGCCCTTACCGGCGAGAAAGGCTTCTCGGTGCTCGAACGCACTTGGGCCAGGCCGACACTCGAGGTCCATGGCTTCCGCGGTGGCTTTACGGGTGAGGGCGCGAAGACCGTGATCCCCGCCGTCGGGGTGGCCAAAATCAGCATGCGCCTCGTCCCGGAGATGAACCCCAAGGAAGTCATTCGCCAATACACCGCCTTCGTGAAGAAAATCACGCCCAAGGGAATCAAGACCGCGGTGCGAGTGATCAGCTCTGCGCCCGCTTCCGTGGTGAGCACGGAGAGCAAATGGATCGCCGCCGCGGCCGAAGCCATGGAGCAGGTCTTTAAGAACAAGACTGTTTACATGCGCTCCGGCGGTTCCATCCCTATCGTGGGAGTCTTCCAGAAAAACCTCAAGATCCCCAGCGTCATGATGGGCTTCGGCCTGCCCGACGACAACCTGCACGCCCCCAATGAGAAATTCCACCTGCCGAATTTCTATCGCGGGATTGACGCGGTGGGGAAGTATTTCGAGCTGCTGGGAAAGTGAGGGGTTGAGCGGTGAACGGTAAAGGGTGAGGGGTGAAGGGTAAAGTAAAGGTAAGGGCCAAACGGCCAAGCGACCTTTAAACTTTACCCTTTAGCCGTCCCCGCACGTCTTCAATGAATTCGTCTACACGAGTGTAGCCCAACTCCTTAAAGCTCTTCCCACACCGGCCCTTCAACCGGGCCAAGTTCAGTCTTCCCGGTTTCTTGCGTAGGAGAATGGAGTTATTCACAACTTTGAATTCCACTTCCGTTTCAGGCTTCAACCCAAACCTCTCCCGAAGGTCTTTAGGTATGGTGACTTGACCACGCTCGCCTATTTTCATATTGTCGAGTATGATTTGAATTGCATACAAACGCAACCCGGCGCAGTGTCTGATGGTGTCTGAGATCTGCGTTGCTGACAAACTGACCGTATAAGTGGTCGCTTTCCGAGGGCAAAATCACTCACGAAGGAGGGCGAAATGCGGTCCCCATTCAAAAGCGGAATGCAAGGTGTATTTCTGACGGCAGCCGAATTGACACACCGCGATTTCATCGTTTCGCTGACCGCACGGAATGCACCTGGGGCCGATTTGCTCGTTACTGACTATCAGTGCAAGCTCACCTGGTCCGTCCAAGTGAAGACGAATCAGAGTACATCCGCGAATTTTTGGCTTCTGAACGCCAGCGCCGAAAAGCTCGTCAGCCACAACTTCATCTACGTTTTCGTCGGATTGCAGGGCAATCAACGTCCGAAATTCCTAGTCGTTCCAAGTCGGATTGTTGCTGCAAACGTCTGCAAGGAGACTACGCCGAGAGGAACTTTCTACTCCTTCCTTCGTAATACGAAATTCGACCACAAGGATGAAGGATGGGAAGAAGCGTTTGGACAGCCATCCGCCCTGTTTCCCGAGGAAATTGCCCCGATAGGCCTGAAAACCAGCCCATAGCGGCCTCAACGCACTTTTCAGACACTACCCAGTGTCTCAGTTCGAGATGACACGGGGATCCCGCCCGTGTCATTTCGTGGCAAGATGGCCGTGCCACTTCAATCTAAGTCGCTGCCAGTTCCTCGCAGTTGACGGCGCAGCCATACGTATGTATAGTGAGGTTTGCGGCCTGTTTCTGCAGCTTGTGGAGCCGCTGCGTTTTGAACTTCTCGACTTCTTAACTGCTCTTATGAGCCCACGATCTCTAAAGCATCTTCGATTGCGCCTTAAGCTCACGCAAGCGGCGGCCGCGGCGCTGGTGCGGGTAAGTCCGAACACCTGGGCGCGATGGGAGCGCGGCGAAGCGAAGCCTCGAGGTGTTTTGCAGCGCGAAGGAATCAAAAAACTCGCGAGCCACAGCGACGTGTTTCAGGGGTCGCCTGTCTCGGAAACCGGGCAAACCATCGTGCATTCCACCGCGAGATCACTGCTGAAGTTCGCCGGCACCTGGGTCGGCGACGACCTTGAGGAGCGGCTGGCCGAAGTCCATGCTTGGCGGGGGCGGGCCAGGTTTTGACAAACTACCTCCTCGACACGAACCACTGTAGCTTTCTATTGCGGGGGCATCCCGGATTGATTCGGAAGCTGCGCGAGCTCGGGGAGGCGCCGGCGGCGACCTGCGTCATTGTACAAGGTGAACTGGTATTCATGGCCCACAAGTCGGACCATCCGTCGACCAACGAAGAACGTGTACGCCAATTCTTAAGAGGCATAGCAGTATTGCCTCTCGATCGACATACAGCCGACCGTTACGGCAAGCTCAAGGCGGCGGTACTCGAGAGGTATGGACCGAGAGAGAAGGTGAAACGCAGAAAGGCGCAGCTCCGAGAGTTAGGTTTTCAAGACAATGATTTATGGATCGCCGCTCTCGCCGAGCGTTACGAGTTGATCCTCGTTACCTCCGACAGCGATTTCGAGCGTCTCTCTCACGTTGGAAGTTTCGCAGTTGAGAACTGGCTTGTTGAGTAATCCCATTATGAGACTCAGGCGCTTCATTCCGCCCGCCCTCATCGTGTTGTCTTTCGCGGCCGGCTTCGTGGCGCTCCAATACTTGAGCGGCGAACCGGCCGCCACGCCTTCCATCTCCGTACCAGTCCACTTTACGGACATCCGCGAGGCGGCGGGCATCACCTGGCAACACGATCATACCTTCACGGCGGAAAAGAACTACATCGAGACCATGGGCAACGGCCTGGGCTGGATCGATTACGACCAGGACGGGTTGATGGACCTCTACCTGGTGCAGACGGCGGAGACCGAGTGGTACAAGCCTCCTCACCCGCTGCATTCCGCGCTCTATCATAACAACGGCGACGGCACCTTCACGGACGTGACGGAGAAGGCGGGCGTGGGCGCCATCGGCCTCTACGGTCAGGGCGTGGCGGTGGGAGATTATGACAACGACGGTTACCCGGACCTTTACGTCACCGGCTTCGGCCACGCCATCCTTTACCACAACAACGGCAACGGCACATTCACGGATGTGACCGCCAAGGCCGGCGTCGCCGATGAAGGCCAGTGGTCCACCAGCGCCGGCTGGTTTGATTACGACAAGGACGGATATCTCGACCTCCTGGTGTGCAACTACATCGACTGGACGCCCAAGAATAACCTGTATTGCGGCGAGCACCGGCCCGGCTACCGCGCCTACTGCCATCCGGACAACTATCGCGGGCTGCGGCTGAAGCTCTATCACAACAACCACGACGGCACGTTTACGGATGTGAGCGAAAAATCCGGACTCGGCATCCCCGAGGTAAAAGGCATGGGCCTGGTCCTTGCGGATTTCAACAACGACGGCTGGACGGACGTGTTTATTGCCAATGACACCTGGCCCAATTCTCTCTTCATCAACAAGAAGGACGGCACGTTTGAAGATATCTCCTTCATGTCCGGGGTGGCTGCCAGCGAAGACGGAAAATACGAGGCCGGAATGGGCACCGACGCCGCCGATGTGGACGGCGACGGCTGGTTTGACATCTACGTCACGCACCTGGATTTCGAGCTGAACCGCCTTTACCACAACAATCACGACAATTCCTTCGACGACGCCACCTACAGTTGCGGGATGGGCAACAAGGCGATCTTCTTGAGCGGGGTGAGCGGCAAACTCTTCGATTACGATAACGACGGTTGGATTGATATATTTCAAGTCAATGGATCAATGCTGGATAATATTAAGCTTTATCACAGCGAAGAAACCTTCCCCGAAGCTAAACTGATGTTCCGCAACCTAGGCCAGGGGAAATTCGAGAAGGTATCCGAACTTCTGGGACCCGACTTCATGAAGCCGGTCGTGGGGCGAGGCTCAGCCGTCGCCGACTTCGATAACGATGGCGACCTGGACATCGCGATTTTGGTCAGCGGCGACTACCCTCAACTTTTGCGCAACGACGGCGGCAATGCCAACAACTGGCTGGAAGTAATGCTGGAAGGAACCAAGTCGAATCGCGACGGCGTGGGCGCGGCGCTGAAGCTGGTTTCGGAAGGATTCACCGAATACCAACAGCGGAAAGGCGGGATGAGTTACATGTCCGCTCAGGATCCGCGCATACACTTCGGCCTCGGAAAGCGCAAGACGATCGAGCGACTCGAAATCACTTGGCCCAGCGGTGCGGTGGACAAGCTCACGAACGTTCCCATCAATCAGATCATCACGGTTAAGGAAGGAACCGGGATTGTGCCCCGCCCCTTTCCCCGCGTGCCGAGCAAATAATTCCTACCAAGCCACCATGGCGTCGCTGAAGATTTTGGCCAGGTCTTCCGGCTCGAACGGGCGGGGCGAGAGCTTGGTGACGCGGTGTTGGGGCAGGGTGCCTTCGACGAGCGCGGGGATGTCTGAGGCCTGGTAGCCGAGCGCTCGCAGCCCATTAGGAATGCGGAGATCCTGCATGAATCCGATGATCTGCTCAGCCAGGATCTTACCCGCGTCTTCCGGGCGCGCGCCATTGATTTTAGCGCCGAGTATTTCGGCGGCCTTGAGATGGCGCTCGGGACAGGCCGGCGCGGTGAAGCGAAATGCCGCCGGGGCGTTGAGGATCACCGAGATTCCGTGGGGGACCAGAGGATGTCCGGCGCCGTAGCCTGGCGCCCGGTAATCCCGCACCAGGCCCGAGACGGCGTAGGACATGCCGTGCGGTAAATGCAGGCCGGCATTCCCGAATCCGATCCCGGCATAGGATGCGGCGAGCAGCATGGCGGCGCGCGCCTGGTCGTCGCCCGGATCGGCCACCGCGCGCCGCAAGTATGCCGCCACGAGCCGCAAAGCCTCCAGGCTCCAAACGTCGCTAATGGGATTCGACCCTTGATATGCCGGGCGCAGAATCGGCCGCGCGGGCAGCGGGCGCTTATCGAAGGGCAGAGTGGTATAGGACTCGACGGAGTGGCTCAACACGTCCAGCCCGGCGGACGCGGCCACGGCAGGCGGCTGCGTCCGTGTGTTCTCGGGGTCGAGAAGGCCCAGGGTTGGTTTCAGCCGGCGATGCGCGATGCCGGTCTTGGCATGGATTCGAGTGAAGTCGAAAATGGCCACTCCGGTTGTTTCACTTCCGGTGCCGGCCGTGGTGGGAATGGCAATCAGGGTTTTGAGAGGCCCGGGAACGGGCTTCCCCTTGCCGATGGGCGGATTGACGTAGTCGAGGAAATCGGCCGGGTAAGAACTGTAGAGATTCGCCGCCTTTGCGGTGTCGATTGTGGACCCTCCACCCACGGCGACAAGGCAATCAAATTCGTCCGCCTGAGCGGCAGAGATCGCATCGCAAAACGATGCATCGGTAGGCTCGACACGCACGCGGTCAAAGATTGAATAGCGGACCTTGTGCTCGCCGAGCGATTCGAGCACCGTGGACACGGGCGGCAAGGAGCGCAAGTTGGCGTCCGTAAAAACAAGTGCATACTTCTTTCCCTGGTCCGCGAGGTCCGCGCCCACTTCGCGGGTTACGCCGAAGCCGAAGCGAACGGCTGACGTTGCCATCTCGAATGCGTAGTCGTTCGCCATCGTATCCTCCGGACTCTGACCACCCCACTTAGCCGATGTCACTGGGCGGGCAGTCGGTAGAGCACAAGATCGAGTCCTGGGATGTCCTCGAAGTCGTGGGAGTTTCTGGTTAGCAACCGGCAAGCATGTTGCAGCGCTTGGCTTGCCAGCCAGAGGTCTTGGACCCGGTAACGGTGCTGCCGTCCGGCAGCCCTGATCTGCGCGGCCAAACTGCCAAAGATGTCTCCCGTAGTCCCATCTATGGGTAGAAGCGGTTTGCGCGCAAGGCGCCGAAGAGCGGCCAGTCGTCTCTGGCGCACCCCAGGGTCTCGAGCGATGTCCGCACCAAAGCGCAGTTCCGCAAGTGTAACAGGAGAAATGAAGACCGGCTCGCTGGAGGTCAGTACTGCCACATCGGCAGGGGCCAGTGCTCCTCGTTCTACATCGATCCAAACACAGGTATCCACTAGGAACCCCACGGGTCTCGAACCCCCTTACCCAGACGGCTTCCCCTCCATCTCCCCCGGCGGCTGTCCGCCTCCCACGCAGCCGCGGCGTCCGCCGGGAGAGTGTGGTAGAGGTCGGCCATCGCCTCGAGCGCAGTCTGCCGCGCCGGACCAGGGAGAAGACGCGCGACTTGGGCCCGGTTACGTTCGACAACGATTTCCTCGCCCTCTACGGCAAGACGGTCAAGCACCTGTCGCAGATTGCGCGCCAACTCCGTTGCGGTTATAGTCTTCACCGATTTACCTCATTACGTAAAATCTGATTCAATCAGAGTTTACTCCATTTGCGCCCCGCTCGCTAGAACTTCCGGTTCCATTCCCGCGGCCAGCGCTCGATCAGGACTTTCGTCTGGGTATAAAACTCCACGCCGTGCCGTGCCTGGGCGTGCAAGTCGCCAAAGAAGCTCTCACCCCAACCGCTGAAGGGGAAGGTGGCGAGCGGCGCGGCCACGCCGATATTGACGCCGATGTTGCCCGCGTTCACCTCGTAACGGAAACGTCGCGCGCTCGAGCCGTCGCGAGTGAAGATGCACGCCATATTGCCGTAGCTGCGCGCATTAACCATTTGAATCGCCTCGTCCAACGAGGCGGCGTGCATGAGGCTCAATACGGGGCCGAAGATCTCGGTGCGCGCGATTTCACCTTGCGGGGGAACATTATCCAAAACGGTGGGGAAGATGAAGAATCCCTCCTCATAGTCCTTCACTTTCCTGCCGCGCCCGTCCACGCGCAAGCTCGCTCCTTCGAGCTCGCCCTTGGCAATCAGGGCTTCGATCCGCGTTTTACTTTCGAGCGAGATGACGGGCCCCATCTCCACGCCTTCGTCCAGTCCGTACCCAACCTTGCGGTTGCTTGCGGCTTCCATCAACTGCTCCGTCAGCGCTTTTCGTGCCTCGCCCACGGTGACGGCGACGGAGGCCGCCAGGCACCGCTGCCCGGCGCATCCGAAAGCGGAATCGGCCAGAATCCTGGTAGTCATCTCGAGGTCGGCGTCCGGCATCACCACCACCGGATTCTTGGCCCCGCCCTGGCATTGGGCGCGCTTGCCATTGGCGGCCGCCCGGCTGTAAATGTAGCGCGCGGTCGCCGTCGAGCCTACGAAGCTGATCGCCCGGATGGCCGGATGGTCGAGAAGCGCGTTCACCGTCTCCTTGCCGCCGTTCATGAGCTGCACCACGCCGGGGGGGAAACCGGCGGCCTCGAGCAGGTGGAACAGCTTACTCGAAGTCAACGGCACGCGCTCCGAGGGTTTCAGGATGAAGCAGTTTCCCGTGGCCAGGGCATAGGGCATGAACCAGAACGGGATCATGGCGGGAAAATTGAACGGCGTGATGGCCGCCGCCACACCTAACGGCTGCCGGATCATGTGCTCGTCGATCCCCGGCGCGATGTCTTCGCTGTTGTAGCCCTGCATCAGGCTGGGGATGCCGCAAGCGACCTCGACATTCTCGATGGCGCGCCGCACTTCCCCCGCGCTTTCGGCGTAGGTCTTGCCGCACTCTTCGGTGACGCTGCGCGCGAGGTCCGGCAGGTGCTCCTCAAGCAGCGCCTTGAGCTTGAAGAGCGGTTGAATCCGCTCTCCCGCCGGCCTGCGCCGCCATTCCGGAAATGCCTTCTCCGCCGCGGACGCTGCCGCGGCCACTTCCTCCGGCGGCGAGAGCGGCACCTCCGCCAGAACCTCGGTCGACGCCGGGTTCAGCACCTTCAACGTCTCGGTAGCGCGGGAAGCGCGCCACCCGCCTTCCACGTAGTTTTCCAATCGTCTGGGCATTCGAACCCCCAATGTATTGGCAACCCTATCGTTGCTCCAGGGCGGCCGCAACGGCCGCACCTGTGGATTTGTCTATTTTAAACTCTAATGCTGGCAGTGGTACAGCGCGGCCTGAAAGCGTAGCGCGGGCGTCTTGCCCACGCCCCAGCGGGCGAGACGCCCGCACTCCGAATCGCATCAAAGGTACTATTCTTTCAGCAGTTTCTCTGGAGTATGGTATAAAGGGACGAGTTTTGTTTTCGAGGGAACGCGATGGCGATGAAGGCTTTGTTTTTCGAAGGCGTGCATGAAGATGCGGTCGCAACGTTTTCACGCGCCGGCTACGAAGTCAGGACCTTGCCCGGAAGCCCGAACGAGGGCGTACTCCTCCAGGTACTCCGGGATGTCAGCATACTCGGCGTCCGGTCCAAGACAAAAATCTCGAAGGCCGTTCTGGAGTCTGCTCCTGAATTACTTGTAGTGGGCGCGTATTGCATCGGCGTCGAGCACATCGACCTGCCCAGTTGCACCGCGCGGGGCATCGCCGTGTTTAATGACCCCCACAGCAACACCCGCTCCGTGGCGGAACTCGCCTTGGGGGAAATCATCATGCTGGTGCGGCGGGTTTTTCACAGCAGCCACGCGCTGCACCGCGGCGTTTGGCACAAGAGCGCCAAGGGATGCCATGAAGTCCGCGGTCTGACCCTCGGTATAGTAGGCTATGGAAAGATCGGCTCGCAGCTCTCGGAGCTGGCGGAAGCGATCGGCATGAAAGTCATCTTCTCGGATGTGGCGGAGGTCCTGGCGCGCGGCAACGCGAAGAATTGCACCTTCTCGGAGCTGCTGCAGACCGCGGACGTGGTTACCCTGCACGTCGACGGCAAGCCTCAAAACAGGAATCTCTTCGGAGATGAAGAATTCCGCATCATGAAGAAGGGCGCCTTCTTCCTTAACCTGAGCCGCGGATTTGTGGTGAATCACGAAGCTCTGGCGGAGAATCTCAGGAACGGCAAGCTGAGCGGGGCGGCCATCGATGTCTTTCCCGACGAGCCGGCCAGCGGGGAGCTTTTTTCCAATTCGCTCCAGAACCTGCCCAACGTGATTCTGACTCCGCACGTGGGCGGAAGCACCGAGGAAGCTCAGGAGAGCATCGGACACTTCGTTTCGGCGCAAGTCCACCGCTACTTGCAGAGCGGCAGCACCAAGCTCAGCGTCAATCTGCCGCACTGCCAACTCGAGACCACGCCGGATACCCATCGCCTGGCGCACATCCATAGGAACATTCCTGGAATGCTGCTGGCCATCAACCGCGTCTTCGCCGATCGGGGCATTAACGTAGAACGGCAAGTCTACGAAACCAAAGGGGGCGTGGGATACGCCATCCTGGATACCAATCGCGAGTGGGACGACGGCTTGGTCAGCGCCCTCGAGAAGATTCCGGACACCATCCGCTTTAGAGTGCTTTGACGGCGCCGGGGGAGGGCTGCATATGCGGCGTCTCTGCCTCGCCTATTTGAAGCCAGGTAAATAATATTAGTGTCCTGAGTCAGGAGTTCGTTGAAGAATTCAGCCCGTCAGCCGACGGGCGGCAGAATGTAGCCCACGGCGCAAGCCGTGGGTCGCAAGAGCCCACCCTCACCCCCGTCCCCTCTCCCGCCCGGCGGGAGAGGGGTGCCGAAGGCGGGGTGAGGGGAGTCTAACCCAGGGCTTACGCCCTGGGCTACTCTATGCCGCCCCCGACGGGGGCTCTAAAGAACCTTGCGCATAAGAAAAACTTTCTTACCGAACTTTTGACTCAGGACACTAGCTTCGTGCACACTTTCTCCTGACCTCGAACCGCCCTCGGGCATCCACGAGGGTTCCCCAGCGATTGTCGGTCACCTAGTGTGGTGTCCCAGGTAATTCCTTACAACGACCACCCCCTACCCCCTCCTTATCAAGGAGGGGAGTCAGTCCAGGAACTCCCCTCCTCCTTGAGGAGGGGGCCAGGGGGTGGTGAGCCCGTGTCAATTATAAATAGTCACGTGGGACACAACACTAGCTGAGGAGCACGATTTTCGAGTCGGCCTTGGCGGATTCGTCGGCAGCGGCCTCCCGAACCATGTCCAGGAAGGCTCGGCCCTTTGGGCGGCCATTGTCGCGGATGGCCGCAAGCTTGGTGAGGTAGATCAATGCATCCCGGATGTCGCTATTCCGGGTACTGATCAAACCTTGCCTTTGAGTCTCGGTGCGTTGGAATTCTTCCAGGGTGGCCTTCAGTTCCTGGTAGAGTTCCCGCTGGTAAAGGTAGTCAGGAAGTTTCTCATAGTAAAGGCCGCTCGAAAGAGTGCGGTAGGACTCGGCCAGCGCTTTCAGCGACGCCAGCGCATCCGTGTCCACCACCTGGCGGTGCTCCCGTGCAAATCGCCCAACGCGATCGAGAAGCGCCATAATCAGCGGGGCGTGGGACTGGGCGAACGCGTGCGAGATTTCGACATCCGAAAACGGGAGACTCTTCCAGTCGATTTCGCGCCGCCCTGCGTCGTACGGGCGGCTGGCCACGAGGTAGGGACAGTCGGAGGGGCAGTCGATCGAGACTTCACGTTCGGTTCCGCAACACACCGCGCAGATGCTGTCTCCTCTGGCGGGGCAGAACCTCTTCGCCTTGCGTTTATTGCAGATCGGGCAAATCAAGCGTTGCCTCCTGGAACGGCACTGTGCGCCGCCCACGTGGGACGAAAGCTGGATTATGACACAACTTCCCGGCGCGCGGCAGGGGCGTAAGGAACGTGAAGATTAGCGAACGAGACCCCCTCACCCGTCTCCGTCGGCTGACGGACTGGTGGAATCTCCGTCGCGGGCCACCCTCTCCCCCAAGGGGGAGAGGGCATTTTTCGTGACAAGTGGTGAACCGAACCGTATCGTTGTCCAGGGACCGGCCGCTGCCACAACTCGACGCTGCGCCGGCAACACTAGTGATACAATAATTACATGGCGCCCACACTCAACTCATCGAACCACGCTGACGTGATCGTTATTGGAGGCGGCCTCATCGGTTCATCCATTGCGCTGCGGTTGGCTCAGGCCAAGCTGCGAGTATCCGTTTTCGACCGTGGCGAACCCGGAGCAGAGGCCAGCAGCGCGGCGGCGGGAATGATCGGTCCGCAGGGTGAAACCGTTGTGCCGGATGCGTTCTTTGCCTTGTGCGCCGCCAGCCACGCTCTGTTTCCGGATTTCGTCGCGGAAATTGAGGATTTGAGCGGGCATGACGTAGGCTTTCGCCGCGAAGGAAGCCTGCTGGTGGCGACGGACGAAAAGCAAGTCGCGAACCTCGAGAAGCTCTTCTGGAACCAATCACGCGCCGGGTTGCCGCTCGAACGGCTCAGCGTGGCCAGCCTCGAGCATAAGATGCCCGGGCTTTCGAAGAAAGTGCGGCTTGCCCTCGGCGCTTCTGAAGACCATTGGGTGGATAACGAGAAACTGACGCGGGCTGTGATCGAAGCCGCTCACCGCCTGGGGGTGAAGTTTCATGCCCGCTGCGCGGTGGAGGACCTGGTCATCCGCGATAACAGGGCGGAAACCGTTCACACCCGGACCGGCCCTCACAACGGCGAGCCCTCGCTCTTTTCGGCAGGCTTGTTCGTGCTGGCGGCGGGTTGCTGGTCCGGAGGACTTGCCGAGCAGGCCGGGCTTCACCTCGCCATGCAGCCTTGTCGAGGCCAAATGATGGAGTTCGAATCGCCCCGCGAGATTCCCCACGTGGTTCGCGCCGGAATGCATTACCTGGTGCCCCGCTCCGCCCGCCGGGTCTTAATCGGCACCACCGCCGAATATGCCGGGTTCGACAAAAGCGTCACGGCCGAAGGACTGCAATCCATCCTCACCGGAGCAATGAAGTTCGCGCCTTTCTTGAAGGAGTGCGTCTTCCTCCGCACCTGGGCGGGGCTGCGCCCCGATACTTCCGATCATCTTCCCATTCTAGGTTATGGTAAACTGGATAATCTTATACTTGCTACAGGACACTATCGCCACGGCATTCTCCTGGCCCCTATTACCGCTCAACAGATCTCCGAACTGATTCTCAACCGCACCAGTTCTATTGCTCTGGAACCGTACCGGCCCGGCCGCTTTGCGTGAGGGACAGTCGCTTTCCTGAATGGGGCGCGGGCGTGGAATCCGTATACGACAATATACGTATAGCATCGAATAATGTATGATACGTCAATGCCCGATGCTATACGTAACGGTACCTCGGTACCATGGCTGCGCTGTTGACTTGGCCTCCTCAATCCTCTAAGATTTTCACGCCCTAATATGCTGCCAACTCCCGATGAACCCGAAATCCCTGGTGTGGTGGGGCGACGGAGCGCCCGCCTGTCGATCATTGTTCCTATAACCGTGCACGGCACCGACGCGACGGGACAGTCCTTCAAAGAGAACACCTGGACGATAAGTGTTAACAAGCATGGCGGCAGAATCGCCACTTTCCACCGGTTGGCGGTTGACGATCAGATCTCGATCGAGAATCCACTGCTCGGCCGGTCCGCCCGAGGCCGGGTTAACAGGGTCTCGGAGAAGCGCTTCGCCGAAGATCCCTTCGAAGTTTGTGTCGAGTTCCTGGAAGCGCAGAATGTTTGGGGCGTCAGGCTTCCCCCTGAAGATTGGGAAAAAGAGCGGCATGGTGTCTTGGACGGGCGCAAAGATTTGAGCCCGCAGGCCGAGCCACGCCCTGCCGCAACGTCCGTTGCGCTTCCTGACGAGGAGACCAAGATAGAGACGACGCACCCTGCGCCAGGAGGATTGCCGGTGGAAGCGGGAGAGCAAACCGGGGGCCTGAGTCAATTCAACATGGCGGTGCATGCCTTGACACGCTTGGCCGGGGAAGCCGCTGCTCCTTCAGCGCAGCCGGCGGCTCCACGGCAGGAGCCCGGGCCCGCCGAAGCGCCTGCCGCACCGGTTGAAAACGCCGGCCTCGCGGCATGCGAATCCCTGCAACAGACGATCCATGAAGCGCAGTCGCTCAAGGATGAATTGAACGCCCTATTGGATCGCATGCAAACTGCGCGAGGGGAAGTGGAGAACCTCCTCAGCCGCACCACCAAAGCCTCCGAGGAATTCCAGTCGCAAATTGAGGGCGCCCGCCGTAGCAGCGAGGACTCGCTCCGGCAAAGCCTCGAGGCAATGCGTCAGGAAATCCAGGCGGACACTCTCGAAGCGGGAACTCAGGCCAGGAAGATCTGCAAGGAGGAATCCGGCACTGCCGTCAAGGCAATTTCCGTCTGCGTGGACTCTGCCGTGGATTTACTGAACAGGGCCGGCGACGAGGCCGCCGCGCGAGTGCAGGGGGCCCGCCAGACCCTGGAGCTCAGTTTGAAGAAAGCAGAGGAGTGCCTGCCGCATCTGGCCAGCGAATCGGCGTCGCTGCTCGAGAAGTTTCGCGGCGAGGCGGAGGCGTTCGCAGGCCAGTTAAGATCTGATTTTGAATCCACCACTCGCGAGTCTTCAGCAAAGGCCGGCGCGGCGATTTCGGAAAAGCTCGAAGGCAGTGTCGAATCGGCGATGGAAGCAGTGGTCAGAGACTTCAACAAACAAGCCGAAGAAGCTCTTGAGCTGCTGAAAGAGGGGCTCCGTTCGGGCCGCGAGCAGTGCGTGGAAGAGACGCAGAAGCAATTGGCTACGGCGCGGGAATCAGCCTTGACAGCGCTAGAGAGCGAAGCGGCGGAGAAGTCGGCGTCGTACCGGGAGCAACTGCGAGCGGCGCTCGTGGAGATGCAGGCGCAGCAGACGAAGGAGATGGAGGAGGGGATTCAAGCCAGCCTGGAAGGCCTGCTGCAAACGCTTCGAGGCAAGATTCAAGAGACGCAAGGGCAGTGCGTGGAGGAGACCGCGAAGCAGTTGAGTGCGGCGCGGGAATCGGCCTTGACGGCGCTGGAGAGCGAAGCCACAGAGAAGTCGGCGTCCTACCAGGAGCAACTGCGGGCGGCACTGCTGGAGATGCACGCCCAGCAGACGACAGAGATGGGGACGGAAATTCAAGCCAGCTTGCAAGGGCTGCTGGAATCCTTACAGGTAAAGATCCAGACTACCGAAGAGCATTGCGTGGAGGAGACCGCGAAGCAGTTGGCGGTGCTGCGCGAATCGACTTTGAGTTTACTGGAGAGCGAAGCGGCGGAGAAGTCAGCATCGTATCGGGAGCAACTGCGCGCGACGCTCGTGGATACGCAGGCGCAGCAGACGAAAGAGATGGAAAGAGGAATCCAAGCCACCTTCGAGCCGTTGCTGCAATCCCTGCGCGCGAGAATTGAGTCGACGGCCGAAGAGGCCGCCGCACGGCTTGCGGCCGAGGTGAGAAACGGCGCCGACCAAGCCCTGCAGGAACTCCCGGAGCGGCTCTCCCAAAGCGTTGAGATGGCCCTTTTCGTGGTGAAAGAGTGGGAGCAGCAGACGAGAACGGAATTGGATGCGCATTCGCGCCGTCTCCTGGAGGCGTTTGACAGGCGGCTTGAAGCCTTGAGTGCGGCTGCGCAAATGCGGCAGCGCAGCGAGGCTGAAGCCTTCAAGAGCCTGCTCCAGGATTTCCTGAACCATGCCGAGGCTCTATCGGCAGAGAGCAGTCAGGCAAAGGCGGCGGTCCCTTTCGAGTCCGCGGAGGCGCCTTCCCGGCCTGCCCAACCATCCGCAGAACCTTCCACACCAGCCCTCGAAAACCTGTTGGAGAAACAGCGAAAAATAATTGAGGGTACGCTCGGCGCCTTCCGCTCGAAACTGGGCCAGACTCTTGCCGGCACGGCCCCCAAGCGGTAGATTGAAGCCCCACGGGCCTGAAGGGACGGAGACCAAACTACGGTAAGGTGTGCTCCCTCTCAATGGGTTCGGGTATCGGTAACCCACCGTCGGATTCGATCAACTGAACCAACGCATCCACCGCCAAGGGATCAAACTGGCTTCCACTGCAGCGGCGCAGTTCAGTCACTGCCTCGTCCATGGTGCGCCTTCGGCGATAGCGACGGTCGCGAACCATGGCTTGGAAAGCGTCGGCGACGGTGATAATGCGGGCGCCGACAGGGATCTGTTCTCCCTTCAAACCATCCGGATAACCGTTCCCGTCCACCGCCTCGTGGTGGTAGCGCACGATGCGCTCGATGCCCGTTTCTTTCAAGGGTTCCAGAATCTTCGCCCCCCAGGCCGCATGGCTCTTCACCAAGTCGAACTCAGTCGGCGTCAGGAACGAGGGCTTGGAAAGGACATCTTCCGGAACGTGGATTTTGCCGATATCGTGGACGATCCCCGCCAGCTTAATGTCTTCGACTTCCGCTCGAGACAACCCCACGTGAACGGCTATCTTGGCTGCCCACGCGGATACCTCGGCAGAATGGTGCTTAGTGTAAGGGTCCTTAGCTTCAACGGCAAAGGCGAGCGCCGTGATCGTATCCCACAGCGGTTTCATCTGCTCGAATCTGTGAAGGTAACGATTGTTGACAGCCTCATTGCGGTTAGCGAACATCCGTTTTACCGCCACTCCCAGACACGCGTCCAATAATTCCTGATCCCGTTCCGCATTCCCCGGTGCAATTCTTAAGGAAGCCACGCGCACGCAATTTCCCTCGCAGTGTTTGGCCAGGTACATCCCGGAGTCCGCAACGCTCAGAACGTCCTCAGGGGTTGGACCGTGGGTTGGAAAGGACGCAACCCCGATGCTTGCCGTCACGTGGTGAGAGTGCAGATAGTGGTCCGCCTGCAGGGCGGAACGGAGCCTCTCGGCCAGGATTTCAGCCTGTTCCGTCGTGGTTTCGGGCAGCAAGATCGCGAACTCATCGCCGCCGTACCTCGCCACCACATTGGACTGCCTCGATCGGGAATCGAGCACACCGGCCACAGCCGCGAGCACTCGATCACCTTCCAGGTGCCCTCCGTTGTCGTTGACCTGCTTAAAGCAGTCCAGGTCCATCATGATTACCGAAAACGGCCGGCCACTCCGGATGGACCGGCGCCATTCACCATCCAGCGCTTCTCTAAAGAAGCGATGAGTTTTGAGATGTGTCAAGCCGTCGGTGATGGCTTGATCTAGCGCAATCTGGTAGGCATGAGCGTTATGAAGATTAATGGCAAGCTGGTTGGCCAGCGACTGTAACGTCAGCACGTCCTGCTGGGAAAAGCTATGCTCCCGCAGGCTCTCGAGACTCAACACGCCCAGCAGATCGTCGCGATACTTCAGGGGAAGACTCAAGGCCGATCGCACGCCCGGGCGCAGCGCAACGTACCGAAGGTCGCGCAGCACGGAGTTTGCCAGAATGGGCTCACTGCCGATGGCGGCCGCACCCGAAAGCCCATCGCCGAATTGGATTCGACGGCCCAGCAGATCAGCGCCGTAACCCGCCTCAGCCTCCACAATCAGTTCCTTCTTCTGAGTGTCCGCCACTTCAATTCGCGCAAAGTCGCGTTCAAAAGCGCTGCGGATCTCCCGGCAAATGTTGGAAAGGAGTTCCTTCGGATTGAGGTCGGAGGCTGCTTTCCGCGTTAGTTCATTCAGAAGAGCCAGGTGGCTCGCCCGCCTCCGCTCCTTCTGGAAAAGCCGGGCGCTTTCAAGGGCGCCGGTGGCCTCATCAGCGAGCACCTGCATCAGCTCAAACTGTTCCTGGTTGATGGCGTTGTCCCGCTCGAAGTCCGCGACTGACAGCACGCCCATGGCCCCGTCGGAAAAATGAACGGGCACTCCGCACCAGGTGCGCAGCCGTCCATCCACGGTTTTGATCCCCAGACGGCGCGCCTTGGCAGGAAGGTCCTGGGTCAGAAGCAGGGGGCGCCGGCCCTGGCATACGAAGTCGGCCAGTCCATCCAACTCTGATCCTCCCGAGAGAACGTCGGGATTAGCGGGTTGAAAGGCGACAACCGTCTTCAGCGGGCCATCCTGTGAGTCCTGTAATGCCAGAGAGAAGTTGGTTGTGCCGAGCACCCCTTGCAACTCCTGGCGCAGGATTTCCACCTGTGACTCCAGATCAAATTTCGTGCGCAACAATTCACTGACTCGATGCAGCAACCTGAGTTCCTGGTTGTGCCGTTCTGCCGCGCGGTGCAAAGACCAATTCTCCATGGCCACGCCGAGTTGGTTGCCAATCGCCAGCAGCAAGCGGAGTTCGTTCGCACGGAAGTTCTTGGGCTTGCGGCATCCCATCAGCAACGCGCCGTAAGAACTCTCGCGCACCTGCAACCCCACTACCACCAGCGTCCTCAGCCCTTCCCGCACCCAAAGCGCTCGAAGCTCGTGAAAAAGCGCGTCGCGTTGCCAGGCGAAATCCACGGAAGGACGAGAGAGGTCGGGGAAAATCAACAAGTTCCCCCAACGTTCCCCGCACGAGATAAGATAAGAACGTAAGGGATCGGCCGACAACAACCCGATCGACTCCGCGCTGAGTCCTTGCGCGGAGACGTGGCCGGGCGCTTCCGATCCGCTGGCCTGCACTAAAATGTAGCAGCCCCCGCTCCCCACCACGTCGTGGATTCGCTGCCCGGTCAAGTCGGCCATCTGTTGCGGGCCAGCACTTTCGGCTAGGGATCTGCCAAAAAGATGCAGCTCCGAAAACCACTGCAATTCGGCATTCTTGTTCGCGCGCTCGATGCGTTGATGACGAAAGTAGATCAGGAGCAAAAAGAGCGTGAGAAGAATTGCTGAATAAGGGTACATTGAGCTTGGGAAGAGTTGAACAAAGATAAGACCCATCGCAGCCATTCTCCAGTAGAGTGCACACTACCAGGGTTAACGCCAATCCCTCTGCGAGTTCGAAGTGATTTACCCGCGACTGGCGCCGGCTCGAGGGACGTAGAGGCGTGATCAAAACGCGTTGTCGGCCGCCCCTATCCACCGGCCGGCAACACTCTGTAAATCCGCGACAAAATATACGGAAGTCAGGCGGGAATGTCAATGCTGTATTTAGGCAATAATCAAGAAATCATAGACGCGCTTGCCTTTAGCTGCTGCCAGTGAGCTTCTTGCCAGCCCCTGTTCTGAAACTTAGCTGTCATTCCGAGACCTTCGCCGTCATCCTGAGCTCTTCGCTTGTCATTCTGAGCCCTTCGCTTGTCATTCTGAGCGGAGCGAAGAATCTCGCTCTGCCGCTCAGGATAAACTCCGCGAGGAATCTCGCTCTGGCCTTTCCGGGGCGGTATGCCCGACGCAGAGCAAGATTCCTCGCTTCGCCCGGATTGACAGCACATGGATTCTTCGTGCCTGTCAGCCGACGGGCATGAGCGAGTGCTTAGAATGGCAGACGCGTTCGAATAGTCTACCCGGAGGCTGAAAAACAGTGTTAGCATCTTTCTCCGTCGGTCGCGATGATTCGATAGGCCGAAAGGAGGAAGCAATGATTCGTCGGGATTTTTTCACTCGTCTTGCCGTTGGGGCCGGGGCCTTCGCTTTCGGCGGAGATCTCCTGGGACAGACGAAACACCGCCCAGCCGGCGTTAACAGACCAGATAAACGAAGCCGCATTTCCATATCCACTTGGAGTCTTCATAATTATTTTCAGTCCACGCGGGAGAAAGAGTTCACACTGCCTGGGGATATGCTTAGCTTGATCGAGTTCCCGGAGATGATTGCCGACCGGTACCAGGTTCATAATCTGGAGTTTTGCGCGCCTCATTTCGCTTCCACTGAAAAGACCTACCTTCAGGAAGTCAAGGGCCGCTTGGTGCGGGCCCACTCGCGCGTCGTGAACATGCCGGTGGACATTGATGAGCTGTGGAGGGGCGGCGGGTTATCCGACACGGAGCAGTCAGTTCGGGACGCGGCGGTGAACGCCTCAAAAATCTGGATCGATGTGGCGCAGGCGATCGGCTCAAAGTCCGTCCGATGCGATCCCGGCAAGTTCAATCCGCAGGACCTTTCGCCGACCCTCGAGTCGTATAGGCGACTTGCCGCGTACGGCAAGCCCAAGGGCGTGCATGTGATCATTGAGAACCACGGCGGCGTCGGTTCGGAACATCCCGAGGAATTGGTGAAGCTCTTCGAACAGGCGGGTCCGGACGTGGTCGGCGCGCTCCCCGATTTCGGCAACTTTCCGGATGAGGCTACACGCGAGACGGGGCTGCCGATTCTCTTCCCTTACGCGCACGTGGTATGCCACGCCAAAGGACTGGAGTTTGACTCGGCAGGGAACGAAACCAAATACGACTTTCCGAAGTGTATCGAGATTTCCAAGAAGGCTGCCTTCGCAGGGGTCTACTCGATCGAGTTCGAGGGCCCGGGCGACCCCTACGAGGGTGTAAAGAAAACGCTGGATGAACTGCTGAAGTATTTGTAGGCGCGGTGGGCAGCGATTCTGGGAAAACCGTCATATCGAGTATGCACGGGCCTGCGGCTCCCCTGAAAGTCACGTCGTTCCCGCGTAAGCGGGAATCCATCTTTCTCCCGACTCACCGTGGGTCCCCGCTTTCGCGGGGACGACGACGCTGATATTCATTCCCTCGGGTGGGCCAAAGGCCCATGGAAACTCACCTGAAAAAATCAAAGTCATACGCGCAATAACCCCCGCGAAAACGGGGGTCCCTCTGGTAGGGGCGGTTCGCGAACAGCCCCTACTTTCCACGGGTGGATTCCCGCTTTGGTGGGAATGACCTTGTAATCAGTGGTGTCCGTTGCCGGCGCCGGAGGTTGCACTATGCGAACTGCTGGTTGAGGGGCTCGGCGTGGATGATGGGGCGCTTGGAATTCCGACACTGTTGCCACCATGCGTCATCTCGCCGCCCTCGGCGCGCGCGGATTGCGCGGAGTGGCCGTGAGGCAGGATGCTCGGCCCACCCGCGTGGGAGGCGGCCGAAGCAGGCACTCCATTCATCATTTCCCTGTTGCCGGATCTTTCAAAGCTGTCACCCTTGAATTCGCCGACGCTGCCCCCCACGTTGTACCGGCCGCCTAACGTTGTGCCCAGGCGGTAACGCAAGGGTTCGCGCAACGGGTGGCCGCCCAGCAGCGCGCTTTCCTTGCCGCCTTCAACTCCCATCAAAATTGAAGACGGCGCCGCCGCGTGTGCGCCCGTGGGATGCGCGCTGGTGAGTGTCGCGAACCCGCCTGCCAGAGGAATTCCCCGAATTGCGGCGCCTGCGCCCGGCTGGGAGGGCGGGTGCTCTGCCACGATCGCTTCTTTGAAATCGACATGGTTTACGGTCTCAGGAGTAATAAGCTGGCCGGCTTGAAACGCCGAACCGGAGACGGTCGTCACCGGCCTCGACACTCCCGCTCGGGGATTCAAACCCAAAGGAGCCCAGCCCATCCACCCCGGCCCCGTATACCAGGAAACCAAGGCAGGCGACCAGAAGCTAAAGTCACCCGGCATCCAAAAATAGCCGAATTCAGCGGAATAGTTCCACATCCCGTAGTGGTAAGGCAGCCAGCCCCACGGTTCTGCACCGATCCACGTGTAACCCATTCCGGGATACCAGTTCCACATCCCCGCGGTGTACGGCGACCAGCCCATCGGCGCAAAAGGCGACCAGCCATAGCCGAAGCCCGGGATCATAGCCCACTCGCCGTAAGCATCCAGGTCGCTCCATCCGTAGACTGGTCCTCGTGCCGCCACTGCCTGATCGTTCATCGCCAGGGTCGCCTGCGAATCCCGTGCCTCGGTCCACTTGTCCCAGTCGTCCTTAGCCATTCCGCGACGAGTGTTGAACGCCACCTCAGTGGTACTGGTATCGTATTCCAGCGTTTTGTCCTTACCGAGTTTCTCGGACCCGGCTCGGGCCACGACCTCGACCGATCCGTTGAAAACTTCCACGCGAACGTGGCCTTTGTCAAAATCCGTTCGGAAGACGCTCTTGCCATTCGGAGTCAGCGTTGCGTCTGCAACTTTGACACTGTAGGTGTCGCGCTTCTCAGGCAGGAAATGAAATGTAGCGTAGCCCTGCTCGAACGTCATGCGATTGAGCTTGTCGCCGTCCGCATCCAGAGCCAGTTGGTCGAAAGTCAAATGGGAGAGCTCACCCAAACGGGCCGTGGAACCATTTTCGAATTCCACTTCCGCAAAACTACCCTCTGAAGTCGATACCTCGAACCCCTCCTGGACGGGAGTGTTCACGAGGGCTTTCGTCCATTCGGTTGCGCCTGCCCGCCTCACGCCCACCGTGCCGCTGATGTAGCTAAGCCGCACCACCCGCACGTGGGAGACGGCTTGTTGGGCGGCTGCGACTATTGGCAGGAAAAACAGGCTTCCGATGCACACCAGGAGAATCCGGCCCGGAAATCGCGATTTCATGATTGCCCTCCACGGTTGGACACAGCGATGATACACTCGCTTGCCCACACTTGCTTAACTTTTTGGATTTGCTCCCCGCACATGGTTTTAGATGATTCATCGTGACCAAACGGTTGTAACCTCCCGGGGGGAAGAATCTGCATTTGGTTGGGGCTTTGCCGCGCTGTGCCCTCGGTGGTGAATGTGTTTAAAGTTACTCGCCCCGCAGGCGTTCCAGGGCCCAGGCGGCGTGTTCACGGACGATCGGGTCGGGATGCCGGGCCATCCGCTCGAGCCAGGGAACAAACCTTTCATCACTGGAGTTACCCATGGCTACCGCGAGGTTGCGCAGCCAGCCTCGATACTTCGCCCGCTTGATGGTCGAATGGGCGAAATTCAGCCGGAAGCCTTCTTCGGTGATCGAGGCAAGAGCCTCCAAGGGCGGATTGAACAGAGAGAAGCCGACAGGCTCCGTGGTCCGTGGTCCGTTGTCCGTCGCCTGTTGGCCGGAAGTAGCCCCATCGGAAACCCTGGCGTGATCTGGCTCTACAATCATGGGATGGAAGTCTTGAATTGCCGTGGTCGCAGGACGCGCAACTTCCCGTGGATCCAATGGCCGCTCATGCTGGGACTGGGTTTGCTGATAACTGATAACTGCCGACTGACGACTGCTGTTCCACGGACACACATCCTGGCAAATGTCGCATCCGAACACATTGCTGCCCACTTTTGAGCGGAACTCATTCGGAATGGATCCCCGGAGTTCGATCGTCAGGTAGGAGATGCAGCGCGACGCATCCATCGCGTAGGGCTCAACCAAGGCCCCCGTGGGGCAGGCCTCGAGGCACGCCGTGCAGGACCCGCAACGGTCGGGAGCGGGCAGGTCCGGCTCGAGCTCGAGGCTGCACAGGATGACCCCAAGAAACAACCAGGAACCCTTTTCCTGATTAATGATGCAAGTGTTCTTTCCCGTCCAGCCAATGCCAGAAAGGCGCGTGAAGGCGCGTTCGACGACAGGGCCAGTGTCGACATACACCCGCGTCTCGACCTCTGGCGCTGACTCATTGATAGCTGCGCGAAGCTGCTCGAGTTTAGCCCTCATAATCTCGTGGTAATCACGCCCCCAGGCGTAACGCGAAATCCAAGCGCGAGGCCCGGAAGCGGCTCCGGCCGTCTCCGTCGAGTACGGAAGCGGCGCGTTATACACCAGTCCGACACAGACCACCGATTTAGCAGAAGGCAGAACCATGAGCGGGTCGAAGCGCTTGGGGTTTTCAAGATAGCGCATCTCGCCGTTAAAGCCCTTCTCGACCCACCGCCTGGAAAACTCGAGGTCTTTCCAGACATCCAGGGGCGCGATTCCGGCCAGATCGAAGCCCAGTCCGACCGCGCGTTCTTTGATGGTCCGCCCCGATAGCATTGCCTGAATCATAACCCGCCCGAGCGCGAGATTCCAGCCGAGCCTGCAGAGACGACCTTCACAGGCCGCGGGAAAACGCCTGGATACTGTCATTCTGAGCGAAGCGAAGAATCTCGGCAGTTGTAGTTTCAGCGAACTACGGAGATCCTTCGCCGCCTGCGGCTCCTCAGGATGACAGCCGAACGCGTTCTTCCGCAGCCTCGTCAGGTCAGCATGCCGACATGCCGACCCTTCGCTTGGCTCACGGCAGGTTCTGAAGGCCGGTGCTACGAGCGCCGGGCTCGAGAACACGCGTCCCGCCCGCGTCTGCTATACTCGCCTGATAGGTGAATTCTTCGAGAGGGAGTTAACAATGCCACCAGTTCGCTTGACGAGCATGGTGAAAGCGGCGGGTTGAGCGGCCAAGTTGAGTCCAAGTATTTTGGACCGAGTGCTGGCCACGCTGCCGAAACAATCCGACGCAAATGTCCTGGTGGGCTTCGACACCAATGACGACGCGGGAGTGTATCAACTCGCGCCCGACCTGGCGCTGGTCCAGACGGTGGATTTCTTCACTCCGATCGTAGACGATCCCTACACTTTCGGCCAGATTGCGGCCGCCAATGCGCTCAGCGATGTTTACGCCATGGGCGGCCGGCCCCTCTCGGCGCTCTCTATCGTGGGATTTCCCAACAAAGAAGAGGGCCTCGAGATCCTGGAGAAGATTCTCGCGGGCGGGCACGCCAAGATGCAGGAAGCGGGATGTGTGGTGATCGGCGGCCACTCGATCGGCGACGAGGAGATCAAGTTCGGCTTTGCGGTCACCGGACTCATCCACCCGCAGCGCATCCTCACCAACCGTGCTGCGATTGTGGGCGATCACTTGCTCTTGACCAAGCGACTGGGGACCGGAATCATCGGCACGGCGCTGAAAAAAGGAGAAGCCGGCGAGGCCGCCGTGGATGCCGCCATCGAATCCATGCGCGCCCTGAATCGGGCTGCGAGTGAAACCGCCCTTAAATTTGACGTGCACTCGGCCACCGACATCACGGGTTTCGGCCTGCTGGGGCATGCTCGCGAGATGGCGAGGGGAAGCCAGGTAAGCATGGCGATCGACTCCGCCCGGATCGAATTCCTGCCGGATGCCGTAGAATATTCGCGACGCGGGTTTTTGCCCGGGGGCCTGAAGAGAAACAGGGATTTCATCGGGGACTGCGTCGAATTTGCGAGCGGCGTCGCCGAAGAGGTCCGCAACCTCTTGTTCGACCCGCAGACGTCGGGAGGATTGTTGTTATCGGTCGCCGCGCAAGACGCGCCCGAACTCCTCGAAGCCCTCCGGACCCTCGACATCCCCGCCGAGACAATTGGCAAAGTCATCGACAAGACGCATCCGCTCATTGAGGTCACGTAGGCCTTGCGGCCGCAAGCGACAAGTCAGCACAGAGGGCACAGCGCGGCAGAGCCGTGATGCGAAATTCAAGAATCCAGATTCAAGAAGAAATCGTCGCAAAATAACAACGTCTCATGAGCTAGTGGTGCAGAGAACAAGCCAGATCGTCTACCCTGCGCCCTCTGTCCCGATGCTGTTCCCGAGTTTCGTTGCCGATTGCAAGAATTCTGGTCTGGAATTTTGAATTTGGAATTTTGGATGCGGCCGACAGGCCGCGCCATAACCTCTGGGGTGAATTCTTTACTCGAGCGCCGATGATAACCCTGGTCCAGGTAGAAACGCCGCGGCAAGTCGAAGACGTGCGGCAACTGCTCCGCGAATACGAGGCATCCCTCAACGTCAGCCTGTGCTTTCAGGGTTTTGAAAAGGAACTGGCAGAGCTGCCCGGGGATTACGCGCCGCCCCGAGGCCGGCTGCTACTCGCATACGACGGCGGCCAACCCGCCGGGTGCATCGCCCTGCGCGCACTTGATGACGAGACCTCGGAGATGAAGCGGCTTTACCTGCGGCCGGGATTTCGCGGCCAAGGCGCCGGACGCCAGATGGCCACGGCCATCATCGAGGAAGCTCGCAAGCTGGGCTACAAACGGATGCGGCTGGATACCCTGGCCGCGATGCAGGAGGCCCGGGCTCTCTATGAATCGCTGGGCTTCAAACGTGTTGAACCCTATTATCATAATCCGCATTCCGGCACGGAGTTTATGGAATTGGAACTCTAGTGGGCAGCGCAAAAACCCCTTTAACCGTCATCCTGAGGAGTCCGTCAGCCGACGGACGAGGAAGGATCTCCGTAGTTCGTCGAAAGTACAACTGCCGGGATTCTTCGCTGCGCTCAGAATGACAGCGGCCAGGAGTTGTTCTGTGCATGCTAGAGCCACGGCTACACCGTTGCACCGTTCACGCACACAGAGTAAGATGGCACTCATGGCGAAGCGAATACCTTTCCAATTGATCCTTGGCTTCTCAATCCTGATCATCGGAGGCGGATTGGTACTGGGGGAATACGTGCTTGTGAGATGGCTTCCCGGGCACCGCGAACGGGTCAGGGAAGAAACGCTGAAGCCGCATGACTACCACAATGACGCGCTGGGCCTTGATATTCAAATTGCCGATGGAATCTACGGAAACGTGGAGACCTTCCCGGGTGGAGTGAAGATCGGCCGCCCGAAGTTCTGGAGCGTCGGGCCCTCGCTGACGATTACTTCCCAGCCCAACCCCGACCAGACCTGGGAGTTTTCAGCGCAAGAACTGGCGACGTGGGAATCGAGAGGCGTCACCGACAACCTTGACTACTATCATCTGGAGCACACGAAAATCAATAATCGTGACTCCATGTTGATTCGCCAGCTCAAGGGTCGTTACATGCACTTGACGGCGAGAATCATGTCCAAAGACAAGATCATCGAAGCCGATTGCACCACCGGCGGCGAAGACGAAGCCCTCTACACGGACGCGTGCGACGAGACGCTGCGCAGCATGAAGATCGCCGGGCCCGAACCCCCGCCGCCCGCGCCATTGGAACTTAAGCCGGCCGGGCCCCTCAAGCTCAAGCGATAGGAGGTAAGGTCCTAGTTTCGGCGTAGCGCTGGCCTCAGAGGCTGTGGGAAATTGTCCTCGTCTGTCATTCCGAGGAGCCGCAGGCGACGAGGAATCTCGCAGTGCCTTGAAGAACTGATCAGAGCAAGATTCCTCGCTCCGCTCGGAATGACAAGGAAAACGGGCTTTCGTCAGCCTCCGAAGGCCAACGCTCCGAACTGAACTGGGATACTGCGTAACAGGAGCAGGCATGCAAAAGTGGGAAGTTGTAGAAGGCAATCTCGCTTCCCCGCGAGGCTTCCGCGGGGCCGCGGTGGCCGCGCGAATCAAGAAGAAGCACGGCGAACTCGACTTGGCTCTGCTGGTTTCGGATGCCCCGGCGGCCACGGCGGCCGGCGTGTTCACAACCAACCTGGTGGCTGCCGCGCCGGTGCTCGTGTCACGGCAGAACCTCGCCGAAAGCCGCGGACGTTGCCGCGCGCTCCTGGTGAACGCGGGAAACGCCAATGCTTGCACGGGCCGGCAGGGCCTTCACGCGGCAAGGGAGAGCACGCGGGCAGTAGCCAAGCTTCTGAACCTCACGCCGGCGCAGGTTCTGGTGGCTTCGACGGGCGTTATCGGAGTGCCTCTCAATTTGAGCCTGGTCACAAGCCAGCTTCCTGAGCT
The DNA here is from genome assembly GCA_963838915.1 of uncultured Acidobacteriota bacterium. GTDB lineage: Bacteria > Acidobacteriota > Terriglobia > UBA7540 > UBA7540 > CAVROP01. Next base: position 21,990 of record CAWIUZ010000321.1, on the reverse strand, counting down.
GGTCGCAAGGCTTTCCATCGAAAACGCCTCGGCGGTGGCGCGGGCTATCATGACCACCGACACATTCCCCAAATCATGCGTCCTCCGCTCCGAGGCGGGAGGGAAACCCGTGTACCTGGCGGGAATTGCCAAGGGCTCAGGGATGATCCATCCGCGCATGGCCACGATGCTTTCCTTCCTGACCACGGATGCGCTGGTGGGCCCGCGGACGCTCCAGAACTTGCTGCGCGCAGCCGTGGATGTTTCGTTTAATTGCATTACCGTGGACGGTGATACCTCTACGAATGATACCGTGCTGGCCTGGGCGAGCGGCGTCGCCGGCGCTGGTGTGCGTCCCGGCAACGCAAGCTGGGCATGGTTTCTGGAGGGGCTGACCGAACTCTGCCGGAACCTGGCCAGGATGATCGCCCGGGACGGTGAGGGCGCCACAAAACTCATCCTTGTCGAGGTCGAGGGAGCCAGAAAACCCTCTGATGCCGAACGTGTGGCGCGCGCCATCGCGAACTCCCCCCTGGTGAAGACGGCCGTGGCGGGGAGTGATCCCAACTGGGGTCGCATCCTCTGCGCGGCGGGCTATTCCGGCGCGGTCTTCGACCCCAATAAGGTGGATATCCGCGTCAACAATCTGCTTCTCTGCCGGGACGGTGTGGATGCGGGCTTCGACGAAGCCGCCGCGCGCAAGGAACTGGATAGGAAGGAAGTGGTGCTGCGGCTTGACCTCCATCAGGGCAGCGCCACTGCTCATATCTGGACCTGCGACCTGACCCACGGCTACATCACCATCAACGCGTCGTACAGAACCTAGTGTTTAGCCGAATTAGCAGGCGAACTTGTTTGTCGGAAGCGGAACGACGGGGCTTTAGCCCCGCTGCTGATCGTGGGAGGTGTATAAGGGGCTTTAGCCCCTGAAGCGAGATGGTTTCAGGGCCTAAAGGCCCATTCAACCGTGCGCCCCTAGGCGGCGGGGCTGAAGCCCCGCCCTTCCGAGTATCAATTGAAATTGCGCTCATTAAACCAATTTGGCGCCTAGGCCAACGTCATTCCCGCGAACGCGGGAATCCATTTTGGAAGATCCCATGTCAGGAATTATTGGTTACATCGGAAACAAACGGGTAGTACCCGTACTGCTGGAAGGGTTGCAGCGCCTGCAATACCGCGGTTACGACTCCGCCGGAATCGCCGTCATCGAGGGCGACCGCCTGCAGGTGCGGCGCGCTACGGGCAAGCTGCACAACCTTGAAGAAGTGGTTCGTCTGAACCCCGTCTACGGCACTTACGGCGTGGGACACACGCGCTGGGCCACCCACGGCGCGCCGACGGAAGAAAACGCCCATCCGCACCGCGACTGCAACGGCACCGTGGTGGTAGTTCACAATGGAATCATCGAGAACTACCTGGAGCTCAAGAAAGGGCTGGTCGAGGAAGGCCACAAGTTCGCTACGGAAGTTGACACCGAAGTCATCGCCCATCTGGTGGAGAAATACCTGACAGGCAACGGACAGGCAGGAGGCTCGAGTTCGAATAATCTCGAGGAAGCCGTGCGCGCCGCGGTGTGCCAATTGCGCGGGGTTTTTGCCCTGGCCATTATTTCCACGCGCGATCCCAACAAAATCATCGCCGCGCGCGAGGGACCGCCGGTGGTCATCGGGCTGGGCAAGGACGAATACTTTGTAGCCAGCGACGTTCCGGCCATCCTCTATCACACCCGCGATCTTTTCTTTCTGGCGGACCACGACCTGGCCGTGCTGACGCCCAACGGCGTGAAGTTGAGCGGCTTTGACGGCCACCCCGTCTCGCGCCGCGTTCAGCACATTACCTGGGATCCCATTCTGGCTGAAAAAGGCGGCTTTAAGCACTTCACCATCAAGGAAATCTACGAGCAGCCGCGGGCGGTCCGCGATACCGCTCTGGGCCGATTTTCGCTCGAAACCGGCCAGGTCTTTTTGGACGAGATGGAAATTCGCGAGGAGGAATTCCGCGCCTTCCACGCCGTGAGAATCGTGGCGGCCGGGACTTCACGCCACGCGGGCCTGGCGGGGAAAATCATGATCGAGCGCGTGGCGCGGGTTCCCGTCGAGGTGGATCACGCTTCGGAGTTTCGCTACAGCGATCCTCTGGTCGATTCGAATACCCTGACCGTGCTCATCACGCAGTCGGGCGAGACGGCAGACACCATCGCCGCGCAACGCGAGGCGCGCGCCAAAGGGTCGAAGACGCTCGCCATCTGCAACGTGCTGGGCGGCATGGTCTCGCGCGAGGCCCATGGCACCATTTACACTCACGCCGGACCGGAACTGGGCGTAGCCTCCACCAAGACGTTTACCTCACAGTTGACGGCACTTTATCTCTTCGCGCTCTACTTGGCCCAGGTGCGCGGCCAACTCTCTCTCGAAGACAGCAAGTCCTGGCTGAAAGCTCTCGCGGCGCTCCCTAAACACCTCGAAGCGGTGCTCCAGAAGGACGATGAAATCGCCGAACTGGCGCAGCACTTCTACAGGTCTTCGGATTTCCTCTTCCTCGGCCGCGGCATCCACTTCCCGGTGGCTCTGGAAGGCGCCCTCAAAATGAAGAAGATCTCGTACATTCACGCCGAGGCCTACCCGGCCGGCGAAATGAAACACGGCCCCATCGCTCTCATCTCTGACGGTCTGCCGGTGGTGGTGATCGCCACCTGCAACTGGAACTCGCCCTCGTCCCGGCAGCGCTACGAACGCACCATTTCCAACATCAAGGAAGCCAAGGCGCGCGGCGCCACCATCATCGCCGTGGTGACGGAAGGCGACCGCGAAGTCCCCGCCATGGCTGATCACCTGGTGGTGCTGCCCCATACAAGCGGGACTCTCTCGACCATCCTGGAAGCGGTCCCACTCCAACTCCTCGCCTATCACATCGGCGTCCTGCGCGGTTGCGATGTGGACCAACCAAGGAACTTAGCGAAGTCCGTAACCGTGGAGTAATGTGAAGGGGCGGCCCTTGTGGCCGCCCGCGGCGTGGCGCGCTCGGTGCTCCCCGGAGGGGGAGCACATTGAGTAGTCCGTCGGCTGACGGATGAAACCCCCGGACAAAGGCCCCACACCCCGCCTCCGGCACCCCCCTCCCCGCGTGCGGGGAGAGGGGGCAGGGAGAGGGGGCTGACGTATCCGGGGGCGTTGCCCCCCGGCTACTCAAGTCCAGCCCGTGCGGGGCTGAGGCCAACACTCTTCAGAGGCTATGGGTTCTGGCAAGTGCGCTTGCTGAAGTACAGGGCAGTTGCGCTGTAGCTACAATTGGAGTTATATTTCGATGCTCGTGAAGTTCGAGCGGGACGAGCGGAAGAACGAGATAAACATACGCAAACACGGATTCGACTTCCGGGACGCTTGGGAGGTATTCGCGGGACCTTTTCTGGTTCGGCTTGATCAGCGCGAGGATTACGGTGAGGATAGGTGGCAGGGCATCGGGCTACTACGGGGCCAAGTCGTGGTTCTGATCTTCACCCAAAGGGGCCCAGACATTATCAGGGTTATCTCACTCAGGAAGGCAAGAAAGCATGAGCGTGAGGGCTTCGAGAAAGCGCTCCAGGACTGATTGGGAGCGCATTAAGAAAATGAAAGATCGGGAGATCGACGTTTCGGAAAATCCCGAACTGGATGGAGTTTTCTTTAAGGAGGCCATCTGGTGGCCAGGCCCCAAACAGCAAATCACCCTGCGACTCGATCCCGATGTCCTGACCTACTTCCGCAAGCGTGGCCGAGGTTATCAGACCGCGATCAATGCTGTATTGCGCAAGTACGTCGAAGCCCACAAGTCCCGTGCATCTGGACCGTGACCAACTTGGACCCCGCGCGGCTTGCCGGGCAAAGGGACCCGTGGCTTTCGTAACGCACGGGCCCCCGACCCGATTTAAATCTCACTTGCCGCTAGCAGTACGGCTTAACGCCCGCGGTAATTATCGCGATCGCGGGAGTATCCCCCGCCACCCCGTGGGCCGCTCCCTCCTGCCCTGGGCTTCGCTTCGTTTACGTTCAAGGCGCGGCCGTCCATCTGTGTACCATTCAACGCCGAAATCGCTTTGGCCGCTTCCTCGTCATTAGTCATCTCCACGAAACCGAAGCCGCGAGCCCGGCCGGTGTCCCGGTCCGTGATCACATTGACGCGCGAGATTTCTCCAAATGGTTCGAAGAGAGTGCGTAGTCCGCTTTCCGTAGTTTCAAAACTCATGTTTCCGACAAATACATTCTTCATTCTTTTATTCTCCTAAAGTTGCCGCACCGCAAATGCGGAGCGAACACGTAGGCCAGTCGTCAGCAATTCGCTTCGACAGAGCTCTAGGACATTTGATGGAGTCAATTAGGCAGGGAGCAGACAACAACTCGAACTCTTCTCAACGCAAACGGACTACTTCAAAGTCACTACGAAGTATAACACAGCACAAAGAATAATTGGGAAAATAATTTGGGGGTGCGGAAACCATGTGGTTTTCACGCGCCTGGCCGCTGGTCCCTCGCACGGGTGGCGCATCATACGTGCCGGCTAACTTCCGGCATGGCTGGGCTCGCGCCGGAGGTTGGGGAAGAGGTCTTCAGGGGTCTTCCCGGTCAACTTCAGATAGATAGCATCAGGACACAGCTCGATCTCATCATTCCATCGGATTTGCCTGGCGGGGCCGACGTGGACCTGTGCAAAGAACTTCTCATCCTCACACGCCTTGAAGACGCCCTGCCCCGCCAACTCAGACAGGTCCACGCAGCCTTCCGTGCCATCCGAGAAGACGACCTTGATTCGCAAGTTCGGCAACGCGCTTACCGAAATCGGTTTCACCATACTTGGCCCCTCGCCCTCGCCTCGCATTATTGTATCAAACAAAGGAGGAAAGTTGGGTGATCGGACACGCGGACACCGAACAGGCTCATGACCAGTGGCAGCTGGGCACTGTCGTAGTTTGATCGTAGCGCTGGCCTTCAGGTTAGCATTTGGCGACCTTAAAGGTCGGCGCTACGCCCAACTAGGACACTAGTGGCAGCTCAGACTTCGGGGTGGCGGGAAGCGGCACGGCATCCGCGCGACGACCTCTGCCGACTTCTCGGCCCCTGGACCGCTCGACGCCTTGACTGATAGACATTTCGAGTTTCTTCGAGTTTATCACTTGACAAGTCCAGGAGGCTATGATAGCCTATCATGGTGGTCTTATTACCGACACATTGTCTCAGACGAGCGCCGGGGCGCAAGGGAAAGCGGAGGGTGCCGGCTTTGGGGGAATGTCGGGAACTACAAGAAATGAGAAATAGTGGGAACGAAGCTAAGAAGTGGCTGAAAACAAAGCACATCACTTTTTTGGATGCCGCAAATTGTGCGCGTTTTGGGTGCAATTTAGCACAAATTAGTGCCTGAAAGGGGCAAAAAACAGCGCATTTGCGAAAACGCAGTCAGGCTTGTGGGGTTTGCGGCGGGACCGGGAGAATGACAAACCGTCGGCTACACGGGTTGTAGGTTGGGCTGGCGATCGTTCCGGCGTAGCGCTGACCTTCAGGTCAGCACCTCCACATGCCGACCTAAAGGTCGGCGCTACACGCTCTCGATATCGTGCATGGCTGTTGGTGGCTTAATTGCTTAGAGTTTTAATTCACGTCAAGGGTAGTGTGCCTTTTTTTGCATGCCTCATCCAACTCGAACTATTGGAGGTTTAATATGCTTGATCGTCATAACCGCCGCGACTTCCTGAAGACCTCTGCGCTGGCTGCGTTCGGGAGCGCCGCGGCGCTCAGCGCCAAAGAGGGGCTGTCTCTTGCGGCGCCAGTCGGCGTCCCAGCCATGCCCCAGACGTTTCACCAGGGGTTTCCGGTCGGCAAGCTGGGAAATCTCAATGTGACCCGCCTGTTTCTGGGCTGCAACCAGGTGAGTGGTTATTCCCACTCGCGCGAACTGGAATACGTGTCGAGCCTGATGCGGGAGTACCAGACCGATGAGCGAGTGATGGACACTTGGCAATTGGCCGAAGAACTGGGCATCAATACGGTGCTTTCCGATCCATTCGACAAGCCGGTGCGGATTATGAAGCGGTATCGACAAGAGCGCGGCGGGAAGATTCAGTGGATCTCGGAGGTCCATCCTCACGCTAAGTCCTACTACGACATCCGCTTAGCGCAACTTAAGGAGAACATTCCGCAAGTCGTCGACCACGGCGCTAACGCTATGTATATCCAAGGCGGGGTTACAGATTCCTTCGTCGACCGAGGCCTGTTGGATGAGCTTGGCGAAGCCCTCGAGGTGATGAAAAAGACGGGCTTGCCCTCCGGCTTGGGCGCGCACTCGATCGAAACCCCGAAGGCATGCGCAAAAGCGGGCATTGTGCCAGATTTCTTCATGAAGACCTTTCATTCGGACGACTATTTCTCCGCCACGCCTCGCGAAAAGCGCCGGGAGTTCCTGGTGGACAGTAATAGCCCCGACAATCACGACAACATCTGGGACATAAAGCCCGAGGTTACGCGCGAGTATATGGCTACGGTCCACACGCCTTGGGTTGCGTTCAAGGTGATGGCCGCCGGCGCGATCCCCCCGGAAAAGGCCTTTAATTTTGCCTACCGCGGCGGAGCGGACTTCATCTGCGCCGGAATCTTCGACTTCCAACTCAAGGAAGATGTGGCAATTGCCAAGAAGATCCTGGCTGAGAACCTTGACCGAACCCGCCCCTGGATGGCGTAAGCTAGGCGTCAGGTTGTAGGGGCGGCCACTCACGAAGTGTGCCCGAACGATCCCACGCCACGAGGTGAGAATTCTATGAAACGCCTTCATGCCGGCTCCGTGAGCCTAGTTATGTACGCTATTATCGTCATCGCCGCTGCGAGCGCTTTGGCCGCCCAGCAAAGTCAGCTTGCCCCGACCCCGCCCATGGGCTGGAACGATTGGTATCAATACGAGTGCAAGGTCAGCGACAGCATCATGCGAGCCAACGCCGACGCGCTCGAGAGCAATGGAATGAAAGCCGCCGGTTATGTCTACGTGAATATTGACGACTGCTGGCAGGGCAAGCGCGACGAAAAAGGGTTCATTCATCCCAACGAGCGTTTCCCCGATATGAAAGCTCTCGGCGACTACATTCACAGCAAAGGACTGAAGTTCGGAATTTATTCGTCACCCGGGCCCAAAACCTGCGGGAATTACGAGGGCAGCTACAAGCACGAGGAGCAGGACGCCGAAACCTACGCCCAGTGGGGCGTGGACTTTCTGAAGTACGACTGGTGCAGCGCGCCGAAGGTCTACAAGCCCGAGGAGATGCAGGGAGCCTACAGGAAAATGTATGACGCCCTCCGGCGCACCGGCCGCCCCATGGTTTACAGCCTCTGCCAGTACGGGCTGGAAGCCGTCTGGCGCTGGGGGCCAAAGGTCGGGGGAAACATGTGGCGCACCACCGACGACATTGGCGGCGACTACGATCGGATGTCGTTGTTCGGCTTCCAGCACAATGGGCTAGACAAGTTTGTCGGGCCGGGGCACTGGAACGATCCGGACATCCTGCAGATCGGGATCGGCAAACTGAGCAATGACGAAGGTCGCACCCAGATGGCCTTGTGGTGCCTGCTCGCCGCCCCTTTGCTCGCCGGTAACGACCTCACCAAGATGACCCCGGAAACGCTCGAGATTCTGACCAATCCGGAGGTGATCGCCGTCGATCAGGACTCACTCGGCGCTGCGGCGCACCGGGTGTGGCAGGAAGGTCCGTTAGAAGTCTGGATGAAGCCGCTGGCGGATGGCAGCAAGGCGGTAGGGCTTTTCAACCGTACGGTATCGCCGCTGCCTATTACGGTGAGGTTCGCGACGCTTGGACTCGGCCATTCCGTCCAAGTGCGCGACCTGTGGGCGCGGAAAGATCTCGCACTGTTCAGGAGAAATACACTGCCGCAGTGCCCAAACACGGCGCGGCGCTTATCAAAGTTAGATAGTGAATTACGAATGATGAATAGTGAATTGTGAGTGTGAAGAGAGCAAGCAATGCTCCATTCACAAATCGCAAATGCTGATTCACCACGACCGCTTCCTGGCGGGGCGATACTTCGCGAGGTATTCGTCGACGTCTTGATCCGAAATCGTAAGGTGGTGCTGGAGCGGGACATCGGCGGTTTCGCCAAGCAGCTCTTTCTGCAGCTTCTGGTAGCAGAGCGCCGCCCCGTCCTGGTAGGGAATGTGCCGCTCCTCAAAAGAGCGGTTCGAGATGGTCAGCGTGAACTCCCGGTCCTCGGATCTCACGCCGACAACCCGGTACAAGTAATCCCTGCCGCGGGCCTTCAACTGGAATCCAGTGTATTGAATGAGCACGCTCACAGTCCTGGACCCTCCTCACTACCAACCGTGCGAAGCAGAAGGTTCTGAATCCGCCGGCCATCCGGGCGCTGCGCTCCCCCTACTTGTCGGTCAGCTAGATGATTAACTCTATATAATACACGCTTATGGTGGATAACGCCAGACTTATCTTCTGTTTTGAAGGGGGTCAGGCCGGCGTTTCAGGACGACAGCCGGCAACGCCGCAGGCCGCCGCGGAAACGTGTCTAGCCGCTGCGCCGCCTGTTTCGCAACGCTGGCTGCCGATGTAAAGCGCGTGGTAACGCGTCGCGCTTGGCTCCCATAAAGGATATGGGCGGGGTTCTCAGTGGCCAAGATGGAGTTGCCCAAGGTGCGTGCCGAAGCTCAAGGCTTCCTCTGAAGGGGCCGGATAATCATCACTTCCGTGGCTTTGATGAGCGCGGCCGCCGTCTCACCCACCTTCAGTTCGAGGTCGCGGGAAGCGTCGCTGGTAATGATGGATGTGACCGACTGCCCGCCCACGTCGAGCACCACTTTGGTCAGCAGGCCAACCGTTTGCAGCTTGATGATGCGGCCCACTAACTGGTTTCGCCCGCTGATCACGTGTTCGAGCCCCGCGCCCACGCCCGAAACAGGTTTGGCGGCCGCAACTTGAGCGGTTGTGCCGAGCGCTGCTTCGTGCCCCCGCTCGCCTCTCTGAAACAGCAAGCGGTCAACCTCCGAACGCGGCACGCGATGGTGCCCCCCGGGCGTCGTCACCGTCTTGATCTTGTGCTTGTAGATCCATTGTTTCAGCGTCGGGTAGCTCACTCCCAACTCTCGCGCAGCTTCGGGCATGTGAAGGAGTTCCATGGTTTAACTCTCATCAAATACGGCTTATAGAGCAATTATATACGAATCAATACGATTCGCCAAGCGCCCCATCGCGGGAATCTGTCGCGGCTTCATCGGAGCCCCGTCAGGGGCGGCATAGAGTAGCCCAGGGCGCAAGCCCTGGGTTGGACGGCCCTCACCCCGCCTTCGGCACCCCTCTCCCGCAGGGCGGGAGAGGGGACGGGGGTGAGGGCTGGGTCTCGCGACCCACGGCTTGCGCCGTGGGCTACACGCTGCCGCCCGCTCCGCGGGCTCAGTTCCTCAACGAACTTCTGACTCATGACACTAATGAATTCTCTGCCCTCTGTCGCGAGCTCCGTTGCTGCGCATACCCTCGAGCTCTTCGAGCGTGCGGGGCCAGTCCTGCTTGAGCAGGCGGGAGAGCGAGCGGTCCGCCAGCAGCTTGCCGCCGGTCTGGCAGCGCGCGCAGTAGTTGGTCTCGTTGTCGGCGTAGCGAATGCGCAGCACTTTGGCGCCGCAGCGCGGGCAAGGCTGGCCGTGCCGCCCGTGCACGGCCATGGCGGGGCGAAATGCCGTCACTCTTTCCGGGAAACCGCCGCCGGTTTCCTCTCGCAGTCTCTCGGTCCAATCCCGGAGCGTCTTCCGGGTGGCTTCGTAGAGGCGCGCGATCTCCTCGCCGGTCAACCGGCTGGTGAGTGCGGCGGGCGAGAGCTGGGCAACGTGCAGTATCTCATCGGAATACGCGTTGCCGATGCCGCTCACGAGATGCGGATCGGTGAGCGCGCGCTTGAGCGTGTGGTTCTCGGACGTGAGGCGCGCCGCGAACTCTTCGAGGCTGGACTCAAGCACCTCGAGCCCGCCCGGGTCGAGGCCGGCGAGCTTCTCCGCGCCTGCCACCACGTGAATCGAGGCCCGCTTGCGCGTTCCCGCCTCGCTGAGCGTCAGGCAGCCGGAATCGAAATCGAACGCCGCCACGTCCCTGCTGCGCGCCGCAAGCTTCTTCGCTGGCGGGCGTGCAGCCGTCCGGTCCCTCCAGTGCAGCCGCCCGGCAATCATCAAGTGCAGCACCAGCCAGTAATCCCCGTCGAAACCCATCGCGATGCGCTTCCCGATTCGCCGCAGGCCTTGCACTCTTTTCCCTTCCAGCTCTTGAATCGACGGAGCGGCAGTCCGCAGCAGATACGGTCCCGACAGGCGCACGCTCTCGAGCTTGTGATAGAGAATGCGCCGCTCAAGCGCCTCGATGTAGACGACAATATCCGGCAATTCGGGCATCTGAAATCATGATGTCACGGAAGCAGGGATCTGTCAGCACCTCGGCCGGCGATCGCAATGGGGATGCGCATGCGTGCGGACGTTCTTTGTCGGCATGTATGCGCACCCCGCGGGACGTTTGATGTCGCGCGGGTTTCGAGTCCATAATGGAAATTCCGGATTAGCGGGGACTCCATGAAACCGTCTGACCGCGGCGCGGTGTCCAAGAGGCTGATGGCGATTCAATTCGCCATTGTGGCGGGTCTGGCGGCTTTCTATTTCCTCTATCTGCCTTATCGGACGAAATCGCAAGCGGAGGCCAAAGCCGAAGAGCGAGAACTGAAGATCGAAGCACTCTTTGAGTCCCTGGTTGTCGAGGACGCCCACACTGAAGTCGAGGCAACTGGAACGGGAGGCAAGGTGCACCCCCAGAGATTGAATCGCACGCCGGCCGTCGACGAGTTGGTCCAGGAGCTTGGCTTGCCGAATCGGCGCACGGCCGATTTCCGCGGCGGGCTGCACATCACCTGGACGGGCACCGCGCACTCGCTCGAGGCCGCCTTCGACCATGGCCGCCTCTACTGCCTGCGCCACGAGGACCTCCGCACCGGCCACGGCGCGCTGGTCTTCGAATCGAGTTCCGCGTGGCGCCCCTTTTGAGCGAGAACGCAGCTGTAGCGCGGAGGTACGCGCAGCGTTCCTCCGCGGTTCTTCTTCTGTGGACACTCATCGCGAGGCAATGCTAATCTGGCTCAAGCGTTGTTTGCATCGAAGGCTGTCCGAACCTGGCACCGATAGAAGGTCCGGCCAGCCTGACAGGGCGACTACTTATGGCAGCTAATCCAGTGGGCGGTCCGCAACTTTCGGATGGGGGGCGCGGCGTCGCGCAAGCGGTCGTTGCCCCGCTTACTCGCGCTGCGATATTTCTGGTGGTGTCACTGAAGCCAGGCTCCAACACTCGAGCCATCATTCGTTCCTTCTGCGCGGATCTCTCAGCCATATTTCGTGCGGTGGAATTTCGCGACCTCGAAGCGGGACTTTCCTGCATTATGGGGATTGGGTCGGAGGCCTGGGACCAGCTCTTTGGCGCGCCACGTCCGGCAGAACTGCATCCCTTTCGCGAGATTCGCGCCGGGGCGCGGCATGCCGTCTCCACCCCGGGCGACATGCTGTTCCACATCCGCGCCAGGCGTATGGATCTCTGTTTTGAGATGGCGACACAAATCATGGCTCGAATCGGCGAGGCGGTGTCGCCAGTCGACGAGGTGCAGGGATTCCGCTATTTCGACGATCGCGATCTGCTGGGGTTTGTGGATGGCACCGAGAATCCTCGGGGCGACGAAGTGGCGGAGGCGGCGCTCATCGGGGACGAGGATCGAACCTTCGCCGGCGGAAGCTATGTCATAGTGCAGAAGTACTTGCACGACCTCGCCGGCTGGAATGCGTTGCCCACCGAGGCGCAGGAACGAATCATCGGGCGCACCAAACTCTCCGACATCGAATTGGACGATTCGGTTAAGCCCACTTCCGCGCACAACGCACTTAACACGATCGTCGAGAACGGCAAGCAGATCCAGATCCTGCGCGATAATATGCCTTTCGGGCATGCCGGCTCGGGCGAATTCGGGACCTATTTTATTGGTTACAGCCGCTCGCCCCGCTCGATCGAGCAGATGCTTGAAAACATGTTTGTCGGTCGGCCGCCGGGCAACTACGACCGTCTGCTTGACTTCAGCCGCGCCGTCACCGGGAATCTCTTTTTCGTGCCGACCGCGACATTTCTGGATAACGTAACTGAAGAAGGATCGGGTGTTCCTTCTGCCGCTTCACCAGCGGCGGAGCCTGGGAGCGCGGGCATCCTGCCCGCAAGCTCGGCAATTCAGCCTGAGGGTGACGGTTCGTTGCACATCGGATCGCTAAAAGGAGACGTCGAAGATGAATAATCTACATCGCGAGCTTGCCCCGATTTCCGATGCCGCCTGGGCCCAGATCGAAGAGGAAGTGACACGCACTTTCAAGCGCCACCTCGCGGGCCGACGGGCAGTGGATGTTCGCGGGCCGGCGGGTATGGGCCTCTCTGCCGTCGGCACCGGCCACCTGCGGGAAATCTCTACGCCCGGCGACGGCGTCCACGCCCGCCAGCGGGAGGTGAAGGCGCTGGTCGAGTTGCGCGTTCCGTTCGAACTCGAGCGGCAGATGATCGACGACGTGGAGCGTGGCGCCAACGATTCCGATTGGGAACCGGCGAAGATCGCAGCGCGCCGCCTGGCCTTTGCCGAGGACGGCGCCATATTTGTAGGCTATAAGGCCGCCGGGATCGTCGGCATCTCGGAGGGAACCAGCAACCCGAAGAAAACGCTGCCCGGCGACGTACGCGCGTACCCGCAAGCCATTGCCGAGGCACTGAGCCAGTTGCGCATGGTCGGCGTCAATGGGCCCTACGCCGCGCTGCTGGGTTCCGACGCCTATACGAAGTTGGCCGAGACCAGTGACTACGGCTATCCCGTCCTCGAGCACGTCAAGCGCCTGGTCGACGACAAGATCATCTGGGCGCCCGGCATCCCCGGCGCCGTCGTGTTGACCACGCGCGGCGGCGATTTCGAACTGCACATCGGCCAGGACGCCTCCATCGGCTATCTCAACCACGCCGACACCGCCGTCCGCCTCTACTTGCAGGAGACCTTTACCTTCCTGCTGCTCACCACCGAAGCCGCCGTCGCCCTGGCTCCGCCCGACGCGCAAAAGAGTTGAGGCTCGGGATGAATTACGGGTGGCGCATGCCGACGCTGGGCGTCGGCATGTATGCGCCTTTTGCGTCGTGGAAGGTACCGGCCCCGATTTGCGTGCTGAGGATGGGCGCATACATCGCGCCAGAAAGCGTCGCGACGTATGCGCCACCCGCGTGATGACAAACCAGAGCGAGATTCCTCGCGGAGTTTACCCTGAGTTGCAGAGCGAGATTCTCCGCTCCGCTCAGAATGACAAGCGAAGGGCTCAGAATGACAGCGAAGAGCTCAGAATGACAAGCGAAGGGCTCGGAATGACAAGTGAAAAGTCTATCCGCACCCTGTAAAGCCGGCGCTAGGAGTCAGGAGCGAGGCCTATGGGCAGGCGGATATGGAACGTGCTGCCCTTTCCGACCACGGACTCAAAGGTCAGCGAACCGCCGTGGTTATCCACCACGATGCTGCGGGCGATCGCGAGGCCTTGGCCCGTGCCGCGTCCTACCTCTTTGGTGGTAAAGAAGGGCTCGAATATCTTGTCTTGGATGTTCTCAGGTATCCCGCAGCCCGTGTCGCTGATCGAAATCACCACCTGGTCGCCTTCCCGGCGGGTGCGAACGCCGATTGCACCCTTCGGCCCGTTTCCGTCACCCCGGTCTTTGATCGCGTGCGCGGCGTTGACCAGCAAGTTGAGAAAGACCTGGTTCATGTCCCCGCCGTTGCATTGCACCAGCGGCAGTTCCTGGAGGTTGGTTTCCACGTCGGCAACGTATTTGATCTCGTTGCGGGCCACAATCAGCGTGCTCTGCAAGGCTTGGTTCAAGTCCGTCGCCGCTTTTTCGCTGGGGTTGGGATGGGCGAATTCTTTCATGGCGCGCACAATGGTGGCGACGCGGGTAACGCCCTCGAGGGTTTGAGCGATGGCCTTCGGAATCTCTTCCTGGATGAAAACCAGGTCTGCGGCCTCCTCAGCCGCAGTTACTTCCTGCGCCGGGCCGCATGCCCTGCCACAGCGGCCGGCTGCCTGCCCGAGTTTGCGGTAGGCGTCGAGCACCTTGGCTAGGTCCGTGAAGGAGTCCAGAAGGAAACGTGTGTTATCCCCAATGAACTGGATGGGCGTATTGATTTCATGGGCGATGCCTGCGGCCAGGCTGCCGACAGCCTCGAGCTTCTGTGCGTGGCGCAGGTCCATCTCGAGTTGCGCGCGCGCGGTGACGTCCTGAGCGACGACGAGCACCGCCTGATGCCCGTCGTAGCGGAGCGCGTGCGAGCTGGACTCCACTTGCAGGGTGCGGCCGTCTTGGGTGCGATGCTTCGAGGCACACGGGAGCCGCCGGGCGGAGCGGCTCTCAGCACTTCTCTGTGCAGGCTGCGCCGACGCCTCGCACAAGCAGATATCCGTGATCTTCATGCGCAGGAACTGGTCGCGGCTGTATTTATACTGGTTAACAGCGGCTTGGTTGACCTCCAGGAACCTGAGCGTCGCCTGGTCGTAGACCCACACGGGAGTGGGAATCGTCCGAAAGAGCAGGCGTGCGCGTTCTTCGCTGCGCTGCAACGCTTCTTCCGAGGCCTCGCGCTCCGTGAGGTAGCCGGAGAGCAGCAGGGTGAGGAGCAGGCCGGTCACGACCACCGCCCAACTGCTCCAGCGCGCCGGACGGAATGCCGAGCCTAGCGGATACGCTACAATTTCCCAGGTGCGCTCCCCCACAGAGACAGTGCGGATGGTGCGAAAACCCCGGGGGAGGTCTTCCACGCGCTCGAAGCGCGCGCCCTTTGGATACAGCAAGCGTTCGCCGGGCTTGGCGTCGCGGTCGAAGACGGCGATGTTCAGGCCGGAAAGGCCGCTCAAGAACGTGCCGCGCTTGTCCACCATATTCTGAATTCGGAAAACCCCGAGCGCGAATCCCTGGAGCGCCGCGCGGCGCCCCTCTTCGCTGCACGGCTCGTCCCCTCCGTTGTAAAGCGGGTAGAAGACGAGCGCCCCGTATTGATCGGCGACCTCCTGCACCAGAGTAATGCGGCTGGTGGCGGCCATTCGGCCGCTCGCTGCCGAGGTCTGAAGCGCTTCACGACGAGCCGGATTGGACGCCAGGTCAAAGCCCAAGGCCTTCTCGTTGCCTTTGAACGGCTCGACGAAGTAAACCGGAAAGTACTCTTCCCTCTCGCCTGCTGGCCCCATCTTGCCGTCAGAAGCGCGCTCCGTGAACTGGAACCCTCGAAAGCCGGCCCGCCGCGCCGCGTTTTCGTAGCTCGAGCGCGAGCCCTCCGGCACCCGGGGAATCCATTCCAGCGCCTGGATCGCCTTGTTCTGCGCCAGCAGCGGTGTTACGAAACGCTCGAACCCCGCCCGATCGAAACCTGGAGAGGCTTTGAAAAACGCTTTGACGGAAACCAGGTTGTCGAGCGTTAGTGCGACGTTGGTTTCCAAAGCGTCCAGCCGTTCCAGGGCAACACTTTCGAATGATGCCCGGGCATTCTTCGTCTCCAGATCCCGCAGCGTGACGAATAAGCTCACAGTCAGCGGAACGCCCAAAGCAATCGCCACCAGGGAAGGGAAAGAGCGGCGCGCGGGTTTGAGCACGGTCTTCATGCGTCGATGAACCACTGTAGTTCTTATCGTCCGAGGAGTTGCTGGCCTTTACCCGCCCCGGAAAAACCACGCAATTGTCATCCTGAGCCCTTCGCCGTCATCCTGAGCCCGTTCGCTTGTCATTCTGAACGGAGCGAAGAATCTCGCTCTGCCGCTCAGGGTAAACTCCGCGAGGAATCTCGCTCCGGTTTGTTTTCAAGGCACTGCGAGATTCCTCGTCGCCTACGGCTCCTCGGAATGACAGGCAAGGAGGGTTTTTCAGCAGCCTGTTTAAGCAGATGCCGTTCTGCCCTGACGGAACGCCCGCGAGCCCAGCCCGCTCGATCTCGCCTGCGAATAAAGCGCGTCCGGCTAATGCCGATGAGCACTAATATGAGAATACTTGGCCTGATCTTTCTTTCATTCGTGGTTGCACTGGGCGCTCCTCGGGTCCTCACGGCGCAAGGGGCCGCGGACGGGACTGCGGTCGCGTTTTGGAACGCCCTCGAGCAGGGCAAGTTTTCCGGGGAAGCGCGCTACCGCTTCGAAACTTTTGAGCGCGCGGGCGCGCCGTTTACCGGCGACTCTTATGCCCCCACGCTCAGATTAGCGCTCGGCTACGAGACGCCTTCCTTTCATGGCTTCTCGGCCTTTGGGCAGGGCGCCGCGGTGATTGTCACCGGCCCCGCTGACTATAGCGTTCCGACCCTCCCCTCGATGAATCGCCCGGACCGGCCGGCCATCCTGGAGCCGAAGACGGTGCAGTTAAGCCAGGGGTACGCCAAGTGGAGGAGAGACTTCGAGGGCCGGCAGGTGGCGGTTACGGTAGGGCGTCAGGAACTTATGCTCAACGACGGACGCTTCGTCAGCACTTCCGCCTGGCGCCAGATTCATGAGAGTTTCGACGCTGCCCGATTCGACGCGGACCTCGCCTCTCACACTGCCTTTACCTACGCCTACATCGATCGCTACTATCGCGTGGTGGGGCACGACGCGACGGACGGTAAGCCCCCCATGCATTCGCACCTGCTCAACCTGGCGTGGCGAAAGCCCCGCCAATCGAATCTCTCTTTTTACGGCTTGTTGCTGGACTACCGATGGCCCGCTCAATTTGCACTTTCGACGGAGACCTTCGGCGTGCGCGCGAATGGCCCCTTCGAGTTCAACCAACAATGGAGCGTTCTCTATACCGCCGAGTTCGCCAAGCAGCGCAACTTCGGCACGAATCCTAACTACGTCAATGCCAACTATTACCTGGGCGAGTTAGGTCCCTCGTGGCGCGGGTTCGGCGTCAAAGCGGGATACGCGCTATTGGGCGGCCACAGCCTGACCGACGAGGTGACTACCCCCTTGGCTAATCCTTTCAACGGTTGGACGGAGCTTTTTGGCACCACCCCCAACCTCGGGAACAGCCACGGACTCGAAGCTCGATATCTGACTGCGAATGACGCGCTGAGGTTTTTAGGCGGGGCCACGGCGACGGTCGCTTACTACGACTATCACTCCGATAGCGATCGCATCCACTATGGCAGCGAACTGGATTGGGCGGTGGCCTACAAGGTTCGCAGGGTCAGCAATCACTGGGAAATCGGCTCCCGCTTCGGCCGCTATTGGTCCGATCGTCTCTATTCCCGAGCCTTGCGCGTTTCGGGTTATACCGATGTCACCTTTTGACTAGTATCGGTGGAGAGCTCCTTAGTGTCATGAGTCAGAACTTCGCTGAAGAACTGAGCCCGCAAAGCGGGCGGCAGCGTGTAGCCCACGGCGCAAGCCGTGGGTCGCGAGACGCAGCCCTCACCCCCGTCCCCTCTCCCGCTGGCGGGAGAGGGGTGCCGAAGGCGGGGTGAGGGCCGTCTAACCCAGGGCTTACGCCCTGGGCTACTCTATGCCGCCCCTGACGGGGCTCTAGAAAACGGTTGCGCAGGAGAAAGACTTTCTTAAAGGACTTCTGACCTCAGGACCTTACTGGTTATTCCTTACTGTAGACCACCGCTTTCAACCGACCGCCATTTGAATTTCCAACTTTGAATCTGGGTTGCAGCCAAAGGCTCCCCTGCTCCTCACCCGGTGCGAAGGAGGAGGCAAGTGATGTCGTCGTGCCGGCGGGCGTGGCCCACGAAGGAGTCGACGGTCGAGAGCAGGTTATTGAGCGTGCCTTGCGCGCCTGCATTGTCGCTGGATTTCACCACTTCCAGCACACGGGCCTCCCCGAATTCCTGCTCGGCATCGTTCACCGCTTCGCTTAATCCGTCCGTGAAGATAACCAGCAGGTCGCGCGCGCCCATGGTTATAACTCCGCGGGTGAACTTGGCGCCGGCGTTGATGCCGAGCGGCAGGTCCCCCGTTTCCAGGCGCTCGAGGCTTCCGGAAGCCCGCCGGAGAATGGGTTTCTCGTGCCCCGCGCGAACGTAGGAGAGTTCGCCGCTCCCGGGATCGAACTCTGCAAAAAAGCCGGTGGTGAAGCGGCTGCCACCCAGGCTGTGGGCGCAAGCATAGCGGTTCAACCCTTCCACCAGTTCGACAAGGGAAGTATTGATTTCCGCCAGGGTCCGCACGCTGGCTTGAAGGGTGGCCATGAGCAGAGCCGCAGGAACGCTTTTCCCCGCCACATCCGCCACCACCAGCAGCAACCGCTTCGAGTCAGGGTTCGAGTCCGGAGAAGGGCGCAGAAAGGCGTCGTAGTAGTCGCCGCCCACCGTGTTGGCGGGCCGCGAAATAAACGCAATCTCGGCGCCCGGCACCACGGGGGGCACCGCAGGCACCAGCCAGCGCTGGATATCGCGCGCAATTTCCAGATCGCGCTTCATGGTGATACGGTCGGCAAGCTCGAGCGCCAATAGAAAAAGCAGCCCCGCGACGGCAATCAGCACAGACAGGAAATTGTTGGGGGGGTTCACCTCGTAATTACGTTGGGAATTGGAGACTGAGATCAGGACTTGGCTATTGACCAGTGCAATAATGGCAAAAACCAAGGCAATGAGCAGGAAGACGCGCCGGGCCGGTGAGAGCTTCATCAGCAAGGCCCAAAAAAGCGCGCTCGTGGTCTTCCTGAATCGCCGGCCTCGGGTTTCCTTGCGTAGCGCTTCCCAGTCAATCTCGCGCGTGTAAAGGCTGTAACTCGCCCGCGCCTCGGATCTGAATTGCGACCACAGCTCTTGTATCGCGATCCCGTCGGTCACTCGCTGCCAGAAACCTTCGATCCGCCGTACGACGCGCGTCAGGAAGTTGCCCGCGCGCACAGCGTGCCTTTCGATATCGGGGCTGGGATTGAAGGGCATAGTAGAGATTATAGGCGTAAGAGGTGTCAGGTGTCAGGTGCCGGGTGTCAGTGGATTATGGGTTGTGGCCAGCGAATTCCGGAATTCCTGCACCTGACGACTGACAACTAAACAAAATCCCTTCCGATCAGCCGCTCGATGCGCTTCGGGATGGGCGGATGGGTGGAAAAGAGGCTGGAGAAAACTGCGCCAGGGGTTAGGGGCTGCAAGATATACATGTGCGCCATGGAGGGCGAAGCCTGCATTGGAATGCGCTTCGACCATTGATCGATCTTGCTGAGCGCCCGCGCCAGGCCTTGGGGATTGCCGGTGATATGCGCGCCCGTTGCGTCCGCCTCGTACTCGCGCGACCGTGAAATGGCAAGCTGAATAAGCGTCGCCGCAAGCGGCGCCACAATCATCATAGCGAGCATGGAAAACACTCCGCCGCGCCGGCTGTTGCTCCGGCCGCCGCCAAATCCCCCGAACAACTCGCCCCAATAAACCATGCGGGCAATCAGAGTGATGGCGCCGGCAAGCGTCGCTACGACAGCGCTGATCAGGATGTCGCGGTTTTTCACATGCCCGAGTTCATGCGCCAGCACGCCTTCAATTTCCTCGTCGTCGCAAATCTCAAGGATGCCGGCCGTGACCGCCACCGAGGCGTGGTTGGGATTGCGGCCGGTGGCAAAAGCGTTCGGCGAATCGGTGGGAATGTAGTAAATCTTGGGCACAGGAACGTTCGCCTTGGCCGCCAGGCGCTCGACGATCTGGTAGATGCGCGGGTTTTCCTCGCGCGCGATCGGCTTCGCGCCGCTCATCTTCAGCGCAATCTTGTCAGAGAAGAAGTAGCTGCCCAGGTTCATTACCGCTGCCAGGACCAGCGCGAACATCATTCCCCGTTGCCCGCCAAAAGCTTCGCCAATGACCAGCAGAAGGCCGGTCATGGCAGCAAGTAGTATCGTTGTTTTCAGATTATTCCACATGATTCAAAGCTCCAATTCTTATCAACACCTTATTGCAATACATTAGATGCCCGTCCGACCAAGGAGGATTTTCCGGCGAGGGATCCTCGAACGCTTCCTTGCGCCACCCCCAATTCGCCGCTGCATGGGAAACGTCCGGGCGAATTCCAAGCCTCGCACTGTCAAATCTGCTTCAGAGGTTAATATGCTGACGATCTCCTTATTGAGGCTGCGGTTATGAACTTTGGCGCTTTCAAGCAGCAGCTTGTGCACGTCTTTGCTCACGTTCCGGATGGTCAGATCGGGCATCGTGGTTTCCCTTTCGGGTCGCCTTTGCTTCGCAGCGACGCCTAGCGGCTGTCACGGTCCTCGCGAATCAGTTGGACGTTGTCCGGGGCGTTGGGATATTCGCGGGCAATCCTCACTTGCAGCCGGCGCAGTCGGGGAATGACCCACTTGAGCTGCTGTCGTCTGCGTTCACGTTCAGCATGATCGGTCAGGATTTCAAGTAGCTCCCCGTTCAAGCTGCGATGGTGCAGCTTGGCGCGTTTGCGCAAGGTCTCGTGTACCGCCTTCGGAATGCCGCGAACACTCAGAGTAGCCATGGTGCCTGCTACCACAATGCTAGCATTCTGCCACCGCCCGATCAATACGCCAAGAGGCAGGCCTCGATGGCCTCGCGGACGTTCGCCGTCAGCTCTTCCATGGTTTCGCCCTGCGTGGCACAGCCGGGGATGGCCGGGACTTCAGCCCAGTAGCCACCCTCCTCCGCTTCGTGGACCACAACCTTGATCTTCAAGCTATCTCCAAACGTACCGCCTTGATTCTCTTGGCACTGAATATTGGCATCACATCAGCTTCATGAACTCATCGACGGACAACTCCGCATCTCGCAATATCTTCCTGAGAAGACCTCGACCGACCTCTTTATGGTTGGGAACGCTAATCGACGTCTTTCCGGGACAGGCCAAGCGGATGTGGCTGCCGCGCTGGCGGACTTCCTGGTGCCCGACTTTGGCGAGCACCTTGACCAACCGCCTGCCTGAAAGAGTGGGTAATCCGGCCATGACTGTAACGCTAACGAGGTTTTTTTGAACTTGCAAGCCCCGGCGGCGCAGTATGTAACGACAGGTCGTTACAAAGTGATTGTGTGGAGACTCAATTCTTTCGGCCGGTAGGTATTCAAGAATTCCCGATTCTTCCGCTCTTCGAGGACCAAATCTATGACCTCTCGAATGTTCCGCAGCGCTTCGTCAACGGTCTTGCCTTGGCTATAGCAGCCCTCGAAAAGAGGGCACTCCACTACGTAGAACCCATCCTCGTCCTTCTCAATGAATACGGGCACTTGCGTGTCAAGGCGTTTTGTGTTCGCAGGTCCGTTTGGCTTTCTCATGGTTTGATCGTAGAACATCAGGTCGCAAAAATCAAACTGGGTCGTGACAGCCCCCTTGTGGACGCCCTGGGCAGCGACAGGGATGCCTCTGCGGAAGTACGCCCTCACCCGGCCCTCGACGGCTGGTGAATGCGCCGTCGGGGGTCACCCTCTCCCCCAAGGGGGAGAGGGCTTGGCGATTCTACGGATGCCTCGAAAGCTTGGCTCACGATCTCACGCTTTCGCTGCCTTCGACTTGGCACGCTCGAAGGTCATCGTGCCTTTCTTGAGGTCGGCGTCGACCTCGACGGTTTCGCCGGGCAAAACCTCGCCGTCGAGGAGTTTCATGGCGAGCGGGTCCTGAATGAGGCGCTGAATCGCGCGCTTCAGGGGGCGCGCTCCGAATTGCGGGTCATAGCCTTCGCGGAAGAGGAGTTCGTGCGCGCGCGGGGTCAGCTCAATCTGAATCTTGCGCTCGGCCAGCAGGTTCTTCAGATAGCCGAGTTGCAGAGCGATGATCTTTTTGATGTTCTCTTTGCTGAGCGGGTTGAAGATCACAATCTCATCGATGCGGTTCAAGAACTCGGGCCGGAAGTGTTCGAGCAGCGCCTCGTGGATGCGCTTTTTGATAACTTCGGAAATCACCGGCGGTTCATCGGCCCCGCGCGCGTTCATCGCTTCATGAATGTAGGTGCTGGCGAGGTTGGAGGTCATGATAATGACCGTGTTCTTG
>CAWIUZ010000320.1:0-10962 GCA_963838915.1 uncultured Acidobacteriota bacterium | reverse complement strand
GCGGCTGAATTCCTGCTCAAAACCGGCCACCATGGGGCCGCCGATGAAGCCGGCCGTCCCGAGGGCCTGCTCGACAACTTTGAGCAACTCGTCCTTTAACTGCTGATGTGGGGTAACAAGATCCAGAAAAGGGATATTAGGGCTATTCACCGATTGAGACCTCCATGACCGTCGGCTCGAGAGTCCGCAGCACTTTGGCCGGCGCCCCGGCCACAATGGTGTTAGCGGGTACATCTTTTGTAACTACGCTTCCCGCTCCTACGATGGCGTTCTCTCCGATAGTCACTTTCGAAAGGACCGTGGCTCCCGACCCGATCGACGCGCCTCTTTTAATCAGCGTGGCCTCGACTTTCCAGTCATGGCTCGTTTGTAATTCCCCGTCTGCCGTGGTGGCGCGTGGGTAGGTATCGTTGATAAATGTCACATTGTGTCCTACAAACACATTGTCTTCTATCGTCACACCTTCGCAGATAAAGGTGTGGCTCGAGATTTTACATCGTTTCCCAATGGTGGCGCCCTTCTGGACTTCCACAAAGGCCCCGATTTTTGTCTCGTCTCCGATTTCACAGCCGTAGAGATTGATGAATTCCGAGAGCTTGACGTTCTTGCCCAGCTTCACGTCCGGCGCAATGCAAAGGTGATCGCTCATACCAGAACAGTCTCTCCTCTCAGCTTAAGTGATTGTCCGGCGGCTTCCAACATCTTGACGACGCGCAACCCAGCGATGCCGTCGTTGAAGGGCGTTTCGTCTTTTTCAATGCATTCCAGGAAGTATCCCAACTCAGCTTTCAGCGCTTCGGTCTGCTCGATCTTGGGCACCCACATGTCTCCCGAGCGGTAGCTGACCAGTAATTCGTAGAGGCCTTCGCCATTCGCGATCTGCACTCCGCGATCGTAGACCTTGAGTTTTTCGTCGGCTTCCAGGTCATTCCACACCAGCATCTTCTTCTCACCGCCGATCAGCGTCGTCCTGACCTTCACCGGGGATAGCCAGTTCACGTTGATGTGGGCGATCGTTCGGTGCGGGAAGTAGATCGTTAAGAAAGCCACGTCGGCGTGCCCATTCAAGTGTGTCTCGCCGGTGGCCACAATCGCCTCGGGTTCCTGGCGGATGAGATAGTCCATGATGGACAGGTCGTGAGGAGCAAGGTCCCAAATGACATCGATGTCGTGTTGGAAAAGGCCCAGGTTGACCCTCGTGGAATCGTAGTAATAGAGATCCCCCAGCTCATCCTGGTCGATGAGTTGACGAATCTTTTTTACCGCGCCCGTAAAAAGGAACGTGTGGTCGACCATGATTTTGAGGTTGCGCTTTTGCGCCAACTCGATCAGTTCCTCAGCCTGGGCCGAGGTGGAAGTGAAGGGTTTCTCGACGAACACGTGCTTCCCGTTTTCCAGGGCCGCCTTGGCGAGTTCGAAGTGTGTCCACACAGGAGTGATGACGGCCACTGCGTCAATGTCGGGTGAACGCAAGATTTCGTTTGCGTCGGAGATGACGTCGTGGCACGGGTAAGCACGCTGGGCTCGTTTTTGCGCAGCTTGGCTGCGATCGCATATGGCAACCACCGTGGCCGAATCCAGGCCCTGAAGATTTCTAACGACGTTTGGACCCCAGTAACCGTATCCGAGAACGCCCACACGAATCATGTTGTCCTCCCTAGTCTATGGTTGTAAGTGGTTTCACGCAGGTGAGCTGGACAAGGCGAAGTGCGTTGGTATCAGTAGGCGCCGGTTCCCCGAAACACGGCTGTGGGGGTTCGCAAGAGGATCTTGATGTCCAGCCAAGGAGACCATGTCCTCGCGTACTTGAGATCCAGGCGAACCATATCGTCGAATCTTGTCCTGCTTCGGCCTTCGACTTGCCACAACCCTGTTAATCCCGGTTTTACCTCGAGGAAGCGACGCAGGTGCCAGAGTTCATAGGTTTCGATTTCGTAGGGAATGGGGGGCCGCGGTCCAACCAGGGACATCTCGCCCGTGAGCACATTCAGGAATTGCGGCAACTCGTCCAAGCTGGTTCTCCGCAGAAACCGCCCGACGGGAGTCACGCGTGGGTCGTCTTGAATCTTGAAAATGCCCGGGCGAGCAGCCGGATGCGCCGAGTCATGCTTCCCCGAAATGAACTGCTTGACGTAATTCTGGTGGATCTTGGGATCGCTTTGGTGGTACATCGATCTGAACTTCAGGAAAGTGAACCGATTCCCGTACTGCCCCAGCCTTTTTTGTTTGAAAAGGATAGGTCCTTTCGAGGTCAGCTTGATTGCGACCGCAATAATGATCAGCACGGGAGAAAGGAGAACCAGAGCGAGGGCGCTCCCGACGATATCGAGGCTCCTTTTGACCGCTTGCGAGGACTTTTGCGAGAGGCCCTCGGGAGATAAGTCCGGATAGAGGCTTTTGTCTGCCGGACGGCCCCCGTTCTCCAGGTCCAAGTCATCCGGAAACACATGGAAAGAAAGGTGGATCGCATTCATCTGTTCCACGCTGAGCTTCCTGCGTAGGGAGGCACCGATCCGCGAGTCCAGGGTGCCGAGAATAGAGTTCGTCCCACCTGACCCGATTTCCGTACAGATGACGCCTATTTGTCCGTAGTTCTTATACCAGCCCAGCAAATCTGTCTCTCGAGTGGCAAGCACGAGCGCCTTGGTAATGGAATCAAGAACTGCATCTCGTCGTTCACCCTGGAGAACCTCGCCGAGATGCAGCAAGATAAGCACAAAACGCTGGCCGGAGCGAGCGCTCCTCTTCCTCTCTAAGGAAAGTACTCTCCTGAACATGTCCTCGGGTACAAGCGTCGAAGAGTCGACTTTTGCGTTGCCTACGTGCACCCGCGTGAACTCCCGGCCTGGCCCGCGGTCTTGCCGTGCTTCCTGGGGTTTTGCTCGAGCAAGAATTGCCCTGATCATTGCATTTGTCCTGAACGCTGATTTGACGAAATCTTGAGACGTGGAACGGAAACTCAAATCCAATTGTGGGATTATCGCCCTAAGCCAAAGCTCTTAAGCTGGTAGTCGAATCCAACGGCAAACTGGTTGCGGTCAAAATTCGCGCTAATGGGCAGAACACCGTTGCTCAACTGATGCATCGTTTCGTAAGAAATATGGAGCTCAGATCCGTGCGTCAATAGGGGGCGGCTGATAATGACCCCCCCGATCAGGCCATCAATTCTTCCATTGACGGACTGAAAGAGCGAAGTGTCCTCTCGGGCGGCGTCGGCGTGCAAGCGAGCCTGCCAGAGTCCAACCAACCTGCGGCGAGCGCCACAAAACACGCGCGTGTCCACAACCGACGAATACAATCCGCCGCCGTCGGTCACTGACCGGATCACCGAAAGGTCGAAAGCGGTGCTTCGAACCTCCTTGGTGATACTTCCTCCTCCGGAAGGTTGAAAGTGCGCTGAGAGGGCCGCTGTCGCTGAGGTCGCACCAACGCTGCGGACGTACTCTGGACCGCCAAACAACGAGATCTTGACCGTGGGGGATAGCACAGACGCGAAGGAGAGGTAGGCGCTCTCAATTTGGACACGCAGGTGGCTACCCAGAATCTGGCCTCCCTCGAAGGATGTGTCTTGATGGAGCGCGAGAAGGCCTATGCTTGTGTGGGCAGTTACGTGGTGTTGAAGCGTCAGGCCGCCACTGAACCCCTTGGCGTTATACAACGGCAGATTCGGGAATTGCCTTTGTGCCCCATAGGTGGACTGGTTGTAACCTCCGGTCAGGGTGATCGAGGTACGACTGCTCTTCACAAACGTCAGGTACACTCCACCCATGTCGGAAAGAGTCCGGACCGAGTACGGATTGATAATTCCATTTGAGCCGAATGGAGGAGGAGGTCCTGACAAAATCGGCTGCTCGGCGAGAGTCGGATAAAGCCCGTTTTGATAGTAGAAACCATCCTGCACGGCCAGAACGAAGCGGGAACTTAAACGGTAGGTCAGGCTCAGATTCAGCCCATGGTTGAGTCTGTCATACCCAGTAACCTGTCGATAAAGTAAGAAAAACGGAGTGTAGTCGAAACTGAGCGTCAAGCGATCACTCCGATGCTGGATGCCAAGGCCCCCATCGAAAGAAAGCGCTTCGTCTGAGAGGCGTTTAGCGTTTGATCCGAGGACGTTGTCGTCGTAAAAACTCGAAACGCCCACGTGGAGGGACACCTGATTGGCTGGCACACTCTCTCGCGCGAACTCAAGCGGGACCTGATAGCCGCTGCCATAGACCGCCGCGGACGCTCCAGCCGGGGATACACCCTGTGCTGCGAGCGCGGCGGGCAGCAAGACGATGATCGCCAACGAAGATGGCAAGGCACGCATAGCCGCTGCCCAAAAATCATTGCAGCCCTTGCCGGCTTCAGATTCCACCATCCGTTCGAGCCTTTTCTTCACCATTTTGGTTTGCCAGCCTCGCCGATTTCAGAATCGAGATCAGTCACCCAGGCGGCCTAGTCTTACAAGAGAATTGTTTTTTTCGCTACAAGCTGGTTCAATGCGGGAAATTACTTGGCATGCTGCTTGAGATCCAGACCCGTGCCGGTCTTGGATGCGGCCGGTTTGGAACGGGCGTCCGATCTTGAACGCGCGTCCGATTTCGTGTACCCATAGTACTGCGAGTAAACTTTATCAAGTCCTTCCACGCCGTTGAGGATGATCCCAATGATGCGTTCGCGGCCCAGGTTTCGTGCTGATTCCTCGATGGCGTCGCGCGGTGTTTGCCCCGCCCGAGCTACCAGCAGAGTGGCGTCGGCGTGCGCATTGAGCGTTAGAACGTCTGCCACAGGGGTCGTGGGAGGTGCATCAATTAGAACCCAGCCGAAGGAACTTGCAGAGAGGCTCTTGACCAGTTGCGAGGTGAAGGTTGACTGCAAAATGTTGGCGTCGTTATCCATTCGCTGCCCGGCCGGCAACAAGTAGAATCCCAGGGGGTTGATTCGCCGAATTGCCAGCATCGGGTCCTCGCCACGCCGGGAACACTCGCTCAGTCCCGCCCACGGTTTCAATCCCAGCCTCTTGAGCACTGTAGGTCTATACACATCGGCTTCCAGCAAGAGCACGGGGACTTTTCCGTTCTCAGACAAAGCCGTGGCCAAGTTTAACGTAACCGTGGTTTTCCCATCGCCCGGCATCGGGCTGGTAATGAGGATGCTTTTCAGTCCCCGCGAAGCCTGAAGGCTTTTCAGCCTGATCTGCGCCAACCGGAACCGATCCGCTCCGGCGCTCGCCGGGTTGTGGTAGGCAACCACGTGGCTCTCTGGAGAGATTGTGCATTCTTCCGTTCCCACGGGAAGACAAAAATCAACCCCCTCCCATTCGGGCAGTGGGTCTTCCGAAGCCAGTGAGCCCAGGCTCGTATTCATTTCGGCTTGCTGCTTGAGAACTCTGTTGGGCATGTTCGTTTTCAACTCCCGTTACCGTTCCCGCTATGAACTTATGGAAAGAGGTCGCACGTGCGTCTCTAACTCCGCCAATAAACGTAGAATTCAGTCGCCCCTAAGAGCACACACATCAGAATCCCACACATCCACTCGAGCGCCACCAGACGGGCTCGCTTTCGCTCTTCACCGTGGCTCAGCAACAGCGGGACTCCCAATATCAAGGGGAAAGCAAAAGCCTGTCTCAGGTCCTGTTCGCTGCGCAGCGAGTGGTCTCGGGCCTCTACGAAGAACGCCAACCCCAACCCGATCCCGAGTCCGGCGGCCAGGCCCACCAGACTGACCTTAATGCGAGCCGGGCTGGCCGGTTTCGTGGGCAGGCTGGGCTGGTCAATGATCCGGAAGCGCTCACCCTGCTGGCGCTTGATCAGGCTTGTTGCCAGTTCGGAGTCATTCTCCTTGGCCAACAGGTCGTCATAGTTCTTCTTCGACTGTTCGTAGTTGCGTTCCAAATCCGCGAGTTGTTGCTGACGGACCGGAGTCAGGTTGAGCTGGCCCTGCAAGCGTTCGATCCGGGATTGAATATCCTTCTGGTCCGCCACATCGTTGTCGATTTCGATCTGGTTTGACTTCAGTTGGCTTTTGAGCTGCGCCACGGCCGAATCCCTTACCGTTGGCTTGGCCTGGTCGGAAGCGTCCTTGGCGCTATCGTCTTTGCCAGACACCGAAACCTTGTTTGCGGCCGCCTCCAAGGCCAGAGTCTCCTTGATCTGCTGGTCGATCTTAACCACGTCCGGGTACTTACTAGTGTACCGCGCCAGGAGGTCAGCCCTCTCATTCTGCAGCCTGGTCAATTCGGCCCGCATCGTATCGACGGGGTTGACAGTCGACGAGTTGCTAACAGGAACGCCCGAACTGGCAATCTCCTCGTACTGCGAGACAAGGGACTGCAAATAAGCTTGCTGCGCGCGCGCCCGCTCCAGGGCAGTCATCGAGCTCTGGAGTTGGCCGTGCAATGCGCTCAGGGCGGAGAGATTCGCCTCTTGCTGCTCCGGCAGTTCGCCGAGATTCCTCATCTTGAAGTCTCGGACACGGGATTCTTGTTCCTTTAAGTCTGCTGCGGCTTCCGCCAACTTGTCGGCCAGGAATTTCGTAGTGTCGGTCGACTGCGCTTCGCGCGACTCATTGTTCTCTTGGATAAAAAGGGTGGTAAGCCGTTCTGTCACAGCCTGCGCCGAGCGTGGGTCGTCGCCGGTGAACGAAATGTCGAACGCATTCAGGCCTTTAGGATCGGCGCCCTTTTCAGTCGGTGTAATGGTGATGTTGCTCCGCATCAACTCCACCCTTTGCTCGGGCGAGAGGTTACTTCGCTCCTTCGAGTAGAGACCGAGTCCCTCGATGATTTGAAGCAGTTGAGTGCGCGAGAGAATGGCATCCGTCATGATCAGGAGCACTTCCCGAAAATCGGAGGTCGTATTGGCGGGGACGTACCTCTCGGGCACCTGCTGGCCTTCGACCAAGATCGTCGCCTCCGACACGTAGTGCTTGGGGAGCAGGAAGGTCACCAGAGCGGCAGCGAAAGCTATAACCGTGGTTGGTACAAGTATCCACCAGCGCCGTCTGGCCAGTACTCCTGACGCACGCCCCAGGATGACTTCCAGGCTTTCATCTTGTTGAGCCAATGCCTTCTACCTCCATGAACTGATGGCGGGTAACTCCGCCTCAGGGAACCACGATGGTGTCGCCATTCTGGAGTTCTAGATTCTGATCGGTATTCTTCCCTTTGATGACCTTATTGTAGTCAAAGTAAAGAGTTTGCGTCTGGCCACCCTCGCGCCGCCTTATGATCTTGATCTTGTTGCTCTTGGCGAAGTCCAGAAGGCCTCCGGCAATGGCGATGGCTTCGAGCACAGTCGTGGGCTTTCCCAACTCGTACGAGCCGGGCTTTGTAACCTTGCCGACAACGATGTAGGTCTGGCTCTTAACTTCTTGCACCATCACGGTGACTTGAGGGCTGGAAATGTATTCTGCAAGTCGCTGGGTTATCAGGCGTTGCACGCTGGCGGCGGTCAAACCGGTAACCTCTAACTCCCCTACCAGAGGAAGTGATATTTTGCCGTCTGGGCGAACCGTAACAACCCGTGTGAGCTCAGTATCTTTCCAGACATTGATGGCCAACACATCGGATGGTCCGATACGGTAGTCATCAACTACCCGCTTTGCATTTGGGGTATTCTGTTGACCGGCTGCTTCTTTCCCCGCCTGGGTCTGCCCAGCGGCCATCGTGGCATCGGAATCCCAGGCCGGTCGGGCAGAAATCGCTCCCCAGCCCTGGCTGGCGCAAGACACTAGTCCCGCCCCTAGCAGCATCCACACATACAGTCGTCTAATTTGCTGAGTGCACATCTTAAATACGCCGCTTTCTTAAAGATACGCTTAACCAACAAAAATCACAACGCGGGCAAAAGTGGTTAGCGCCTATGTGCCCGCGACTCATACACATTGTATCGCGCTGATGTCCAGGTGGCCATGCACTACTATCCAGTGACCAATGCGTAGGAGGGATAGGTCGCGACGTTCCGGCCTCGCAGTCCGTCTCCAGCCCTCGCCACTCGATTGGGATCGCCGGAGTTCAGGCGTTCCACCACGCTTGTGTCCACCTCAACGGAGGCGGACTTCGAGAGCATTTCCACCGAGAGGACCAGTCGATACCCCCGGGTCTTGCGAATCAAGATTCCCTCGATACCTTCGAGGGGTCCCGACTTGATCCGGACACGATCCCCGCAGGTGAGAAAGGGATGCGGCTCGATTGCGTACGCGCTTTCGACCAGCCTGCGGACCGCTTCGATCTCTTCCCGTGGAATATTCGCCGCACGTCCGCCCCAGCATACCAGGGAGTGGATGCCAGGAGTGGTTATAAGCGTCAGCATCCGGTCCAGCCCGCCGTGAAGGAAGACGTAGTTCGGGAAAAGCGGAAGCAGGAGTTCTTTTTCGCGGTCCTTCCAGCGATGCACGGCTCGATATTGTGGAAGGAACACCTCGAATCCTTTGCCTGAAAGAGCTTGCGCGACGACCTTCTCGTGCTGGTGCCGAATGTAAAGTGCATGCCACCAGGAAACGCCGGGCTGCGTCGTGACCTCGTTGCTTGCCGAATGGTTGTTCATCCGATGCTGCCTTCTGTCTGCGCTGGCTAGGAGATCCGCGCGGGCAACGGCCCCCTTCTCTCCCGTTGCTGAGACCCCGCGACGTCCGGGTGTTATTGCGGGCGCCGCCGGGGTTTTGACACGCTGTCCGTACTCTTTTCCAGTCCCACCGGGCCTTCCCTTAACATCATCCGGCGGACAATTCGATAATCCCGAATCGACACGGCCAGAGCGACGGGAGATTCCGGCGCATTTCTTTGCTCCATGCGGACTACGGCGCCCTTACAGCGAATCTCCGACACGTGATTCAGTTTGCTTCCGACCGCGAGTTGTAACCTCAACTCGAGCGATGTCTCAGGAACCAAGGGATGCGTTGAAAGCAGCAATACCCCAGTGTAGCTGATATTCTCCGTCGTTCCTTCCAACCATGTAGGACTCTGGGGTTGGCGAAAGTACACAGGCAGATGAAGTGCGAAACGCCTTGCGCGATCGGCGTTTTGATGGAGTGTTTTAGTGCTCATGGTAATCGCAGGAATGGGAATGAAGTGCGATGAAGTTTGCGCCTTCCAGCGCACAGTGGTTACTCTCCCGGGTGGGGAGTTTCGGAATTGGATCGGTCGTCGCATCCGGGATCGTCGAGTGGGCCACAAGTGGAAATCATATGGAGTAACATTCGGCAGGTCAGAACCTTGGTTGCCGTCGGACGGTTGAAACAGCCGGTTGGGTGGGAGAATCTGATAGTATAAAGCTCCGCCCTGTGACTTACAGGCCCTCTTTCGTGTAAGCCATACCAAACTGGTTCAAATAGGAAAATCCGGCGCCGCCCGAGCTCCCGTCGCTACTGACCTGGATGACGGACCTGCCGCCCCCAACCTCTAGTCGAACTCCCGTGGCGTAAACACAACCTGCCTAACAACGGGTTCGGGCGCAAAAACCGCAAATACCTGCATCAACGATGGTCGTTATCTTCCAACCGTCGGCCATTCTTAGACCGAACGAGCCGATAATGAGAAATCTGGATCGCCATCAAGTGGCCGCCCTCTTCGATTCCGCGGCGTTCCGAGCGCGTGACCATACCTCGACAGATCACCTCAGCAGCCCGCTCTACGCCGAGCTGCCGAGGAAGAAGCAAAGTCAATTCGATGCGCGTCCTCGGCGCAGCCCAATCCTCGCCATGGAACAGCATGCCCGACCGGCTGATGTTACTGGTCGTGCCCTCGTGCCAGCCTCCCTCGCTGTCAGTGCGGTAACGCAGCGGGATTTGTAAACCGAAGCGCTGAGCACGTGTTTTATCAATCAGGGTAATGCCGCCGAATGCGTCGGACATCGTTCGTGCGATTCCTCGATGATCTCTTACGATCTCACCAGGGACCCCTTACGGTCTCTTGGTGCTTTCCCAACTCTTGCTGATCTATGATTAGAGTCTACGCTACCCTGAAAACTTGACAATAGCCCTATGGTATCATTGGAATAGCACCATGGATAGCTATCGTAATAGCACCCTCTAGTGCTATTCTCTGCCGGGTAAGATGTGAGCTTAGTTGCCGGCGACCAGACCATGATCGACGGCATAAAGGACGAGTTCCAACCGGTTGGAAACACCCAGCTTATCAAATATGTTCGTCAGGTGATGTTTGGCCGTGTTTTCGCTGATTCCAAGCTCTCGCGCCAGATCCTTGTTTGTATAGCCTGCAACAATCAGGGCTATGACTTCCATCTCCCGTGAGCTCAGACCAAAGTTTCGCGGGGCGCCTGAAACGGTGTGAGACGATTTCATGCGGCGAAGCGCCTGGATAAGGTCCGAAACGCCCTCCTGGCCGACCCAGTACTGCCCGTCGTTGACGCAACGAATGCTCTTGAGAAGAAGCTGCAGCGCCGAATGCTTCAGTACAATGCCGCGCACGCCTGATTGCAGCGCCTCGACAACCTGCTCCCTTTCGATCGCTGCGGTCAACATAATGGTGCGCGTTGGGAGTTCCAGCTTGCTCAGTTCCGCAAGCACTTCCAGGCCGCTCAGCTTGGGCAACGAGAGATCCAGCAGGAGCACATGCGGTTTTAGTTGGCGAACCACCTTCAGCGTTTCTTCGCCGTCTACGGCTTCGCCAACGATGCGTATCCCGGGCTCAGCCTCCAGCAGCTTCCGCAACCCCTCCCGAAATAATGCGTGGTCATCCGAAATGACGATGTCAATTGTAGGTGCAGACTCTTCCATGGGCAGCCGATGGTACACGAGCCACGTTACTTCCCTTAGCCCAACTATACAGACTCAAAACCTTATTCCGCAGGTTGTTATAGATTCGGCATCTGGATCAGCGTATCTCTGCCGGAGGCATAGATAAACCTGCGCACGGCCCGCTCACATGCACACGCCACTCTGCCGAATCGGGATACTCTTTTTAGGACCCCTTCAGCCTACCTCAGAGTCCACGGAATGTCAAGTAAACACAATGAGTTG
>CAWIUZ010000319.1:0-6920 GCA_963838915.1 uncultured Acidobacteriota bacterium | reverse complement strand
CCACAAGGTATCTGCGGAAGGCGTCTTCAACGGAACCATCGCCGGCGGTGGCAGCACCGAGCACAGCCCGTTTGCTCTTCCAGGTTGCGCCAGGTGACACTTCCACGTAAGGGTAATGCGAAAGGACTATGCCTTTGTCGCGAACCGAATTCTCCGCAGCAGGATGTTCAATGCCCCAAAAAAGCTCGTTCTTCAAAAAGACAGGCTGGCCCACGCCGCCTCGCAGTGGCGCGTCATAACCCGTGACTTCAAGCGAGTCCACGGCCGCTCGCTCGATGAGCACAGGCCGGCCGCCGCGGTTGGTAATTTCGAGCCACTTGAAGATGTAAGGCCGACTCTCGTCGGCCCGGTAGCTTTCACGAATCTCGAGCGCGAACTCATCTGAGGCCCAGCTTAATTCCGCCTGCAACCCGGACGGCGCGCCAGACCATCCGCGCGGCGAACAATTGTGGCGATTCAGCAGGACCGTACGGCTATCCACTTTCAAGACTATCTCGAATTCTTCCGATGTCACCGTGGTTTCTGTGAGAGCTTTGAATGCTTTTGTAAAGGGCTGTCCATCCTCAACCCTGAAGACGCGTGAGAGCAGACGATTTCCGACGCTGAACTCGCTCGGGTTGGGTGTCGTCTGTGAGGGGCCCGCGGAAGGGATGAGCGCGACGACTAGAAAGAATGCCAGACCTTCCAAAGTCAGAAGTCGGCACTTTGGGCGACTGCAGGGTGTTAGGAACGAGAGCACTTTGTCTTCTCCTGGGGAGTCCGAGGGTGTCAGAAAAGCCCGCCGAAGAGAGGCATTGTTGCGGCACAGGCGAAGAAAAGCCCCGGCGATAAAGAGAAACGCCGGGGCTGGTAATTTTACGAATCGGTGCTAGAAGTAAAGCTTCAAGGCGAATTGGATCTGCCGCGGGTGGGTGCCTGTAGCAATGGCGGTTATCGTCCCTTCGCCACAAGCTCCTCCACATTGGCTGGCGTTAGGGTTCGCAAAGATGACGTTATTGGGCAGATCGAAGAACTCCGCCCGGAATTGCAGATACCGGGATTCCGGCCCCATGGGAAAATTCTTCATTAGTGTCATATCCCAGTTGCGCTGGCCAGGACCTCGCAACACGTTAAAGCCGCTATTCCCGAAAACGTTTAAAGGTGGTTCAGAAAAGCACTGCCAGTTGTAATATTCACTGAGAGTCCAATGCGAGATCTTGCCGTTGCAAGTGCGGTTCGGTTGGTTACTGTTGCCGTTATCAAGGCTGCTCACTACGCTCGGTGAGAAGGGGAAGCCAGTTTCGTACAAGGTAATCCCGCTCACTTCCCAGCCCCCCAAGACTCCAGCCTCCCACTTGTTCCAAGTGTTTCCAAACTGCTGGTGATTACCAAAGGGCAGTCTGTAGATATAACTAACCGTCAGCCGCTGAGGGGTATCAAAACCCGTAGGGTCCTGATCGGCCAAAAAGTTATTGGGGTCATTGTAATTACAGCCACGGCAGAGAGTGTGCGAATAGGTGTACGAAGTCAGTACGCTGAAGCCCTTAGACAGCCGCTTCTCGAGTTTGATTTGAAGAGCGTGGTAATGTGTGCGCCCACCATGCTGACTCCAACCGACTCCTGACAAGTTTGGATCGAGTGAATAGTAAGGTCGCAGTTGCTGAAGCGATAATGAGGGGTTTGCCGTGACCAGCCCCGGCGCTGGATAATTTACGGTAATCCCGTTAAAGTAATGGTTGACCATGTTTCCAACATAGGCCGCGTCAATCAGGAAATTAGGGGTGATCGAGCGCTGTACATCCAACGACCATTGATAAACGCGCGTTATCCTTGTATCAGGTGGCACATAGGTTGCGCCCACTAAGTTGTTACTGGGGACCAAACCGCCCGGAACCACATGTCCGGCCGGGGCCCCTGGCCGGTCCGTAACGGGCGGCAAGGGAGCAATCCCATCGTCTAATAAAGGGGTAGTCGCGGGATTAAGAACGGTAGGGTTGGCTGGTGTGAACAACTGCCCTTGTACAAAGGGATAACTGTCGTTCAGCGTGCCCAACTGCCCCCCGTAACCGGGTGAGAAGTACGACTCTCCGACTCCACCGCGAACCGCAGTCTTGCCCTTGTCAGGAGAGTAAGCGAAACCTGCACGGGGCGCCCAGTCACCGAGGTCTGTTTTCACTCCGGCCTGGCAAGTCGTGGCAATGCAGGCCAACAAGATATCGCCAGTTTTCAGATCGAAGTTGGCTTGATTAGCGTGGGAATCGGTGGGGGCTGTATATATTTCATACCTCGCGCCTAACTGCAACGACAGCTTTTCGTTGACTCGAATATCATCCTGCCCAAAGAAGAAATCCTGAGTCCCCCGCGCGTCAGGATAGGTCACGTTCTGTTGCCGATCAACATAATAGGAGTAACCCAGAAGGAAGGTCCCCATGCCATAGCCGCCGACTGTGCCGCTGCTGCCTGGCTGGGCCGTAAACCTGTTGTCAAAATCAAACTCCCCCAGCGGATTAGTCACTTGGAAGAGGGCGGCACGAACATCTCGAATGTCGGCGCCTACCTTGATTGTGTTCTTGCCCCTGATGAACGTCATGTTATCGACCCATTGGAAGATCGTGTCGTGACGAAATGTGGGAGCATACGGAGTGTGACCGAAATCGCTCAGTCCGGTTACATTGAAATGCGTCAGCCCGCCGCAGAATCCACAAAGACTATTGATCCCCGGAATTCCAACCTGGTCAGAGGTCTTTAGGCTAATGTCAAGACTCGTCCAGTCCGTTCGCACCCGGTCGATACCAAAACGAAACTCATTGAGCGTGCGGGAGCTGAAAGAGTGAACATCGCTGATCGCAACGTTCTGATTCCGCGTCTTGGCAGTGGAAGCCAGGTAGGGATCCCCGCCCACCGTAGTTCCTAGAAATGGTGGGTTGAGAAGCGTCGTATACAGGAAGCTATAGCGAGCGAAAAAATTGTCCTTATCACTGATTCGGTGGTCAACGCGCGTGTCGAAGTTATCCACATCATGGGCCAGCGAATTCGAACCCTCATGGTTTGCTGCCCCGAGTGGCGCTACCACGTTGGGCGCAGGAAAAAGAGCCATGACTGCCAGCGCTGCGGGGGAGATCTTGCATGGCGAAACACAGGTTGTTGAATTTATTTGGTTGCCCGGAAAAGGTAGGCCGGTGAACGGGTTGTAAATGGTGGCAGTCCCGGCCTCCGAGAAGTCTCCCACGCGCTGCCGCTGGTCTGGGATGGTCTGAAGTTCCGTCTGCCCCACCCGGCTGCGATAGCCTTCGTAGTCCCCAAAGAAGAAGGTCCGATCCTTTATAATGGGGCCACCCAAGTTAGCCCCGAACTGGTTCTGCCGGAAGGGAGGTATTTTCCCGCCTGATAAGTTGGTGAAGAAATCACTGGCGTCCAGAGCGGAGTTGCGCAGGAACTCAAAGGCTACACCGTGAAATTGATTGGTGCCTGACTTGATCTGGATCTGGACATTCCCACCACCGGCCCGCCCGAATTCAGCAGAGTAGTTGTTTGTAGAGACCTTGAATTCCTGAATTGCATCTACGGAGGGATTCACCGACAGGATGCTAAAAAAGGCCTCGTTGTCGGTAATTCCGTCGATCTGCCAGTTATTCCCATCTGCCTCAATACCGTTGATGTTCGTGTCGGAGATCCCCTGGGGGTTATCTCCGCTCGTGTAGCCCCCAAGACAACTGGGACACGGCACTGACCCCGCGTTGAGGGCCACGAATTGCGCGAAGTTCCGGACGTTTAAAGGCAGCGCCTGCATCTGGTTGGAATTGATCACCTGTCCCTGCGTGGCGCTCTCGGTTTGTACCAAGGGAGCTTCTCCAGTGACTTCAACGCTCTGCGTGACTGAACCAATTTGCAGCGCCCCATCCACGCGGGCCTTCTGGTCTACCTCGAGGGTGATCCCAGAGCGCGTGAGCTTGTTGAAACCTTCCTTCTCAGCGGTTACGCTGTACACGCCCGGAATCAGGTATGGCACGAGATAGTTGCCTGATGAGTCTGTGACTACTTTATTTGAGGTTTGGGTACCCTCGTTCGTGACGGTAACCGTCGCACCCGGAATCGCTGCACCCGTGGGGTCGCTAACCGTGCCCAGAATGGTGCCTGTGTTCATCTGGGCAAAGACACGCAAAGGTGCGGTGCCAAGTACTAATATCACAGTGCAAAACACGGCGATTGGAGTCAACGTTCTTCCCCCGGCGCCGGCGAATACCCTCTCCATCGACGCTGAACGGAAATTCATATCGTCCTCCCTTTAGATTATCACCACCTCTAGAGGCGGCTCCTCCCCAGGCACCTACACTCACCGCAAACTTTATTGAAGAAACGTCTACCCACTACAGATGGGACTAATTGTAGCAGTTCGCTGGCTAAAATCAAGCAAATAGCAGACTTCTGCATGTCGCATAATATCAAAGGGTTACAAGGGAGGTGATGTAACTGAGACTGATGCGGCAGTCGTTTGAGCGACTAAATTACTGATTTTTGAGCACTGCTGTCCCAAGGAAATCGGGGCAATTCAGGTAAGTGCTTGAGGGACCAAAGATAAAGGTCGAGATGGTTTTTTCGATTTCAACTTGTCAGTTCCTTTTTGGCATGATTATGAGAGCGTCTATGCCTTCGACTCGACCCCCATTGATTTGTGCCTGTGGTTGTTTGCCTGGGGCCAGTTTCGCTTCCGCAAGAGCGCGGTCAAGCTGCATAGGCTGTTGGACCTGCGGAGATTCTCTCTGAGTGTCTATACCCTATTCAGCTTGCTGCTGCTTAACGTAGTCGGGATCGATCTTCTCTGCAAGCTCCATGGCGTGCCTGGCGTCGGTTGCGTGCCCTTGCTTCTGTTCAGCGAGGGCAAGGCCGTAGTACATGGGCGCCGAGATCGGATCGATATGTAATCCGGTTCGTAGAATAGTGGCGGCCTCTGAAATACGGCCGATCGAGAACAACAACAAACCCAGGTTCAGATACGCCGGCGTCAGCTCCGGTTCCAACTCAATTGCTCTTTGATAAGCGGCAATGCCGTTATTGCTCATGCCTTGCATTCCGTACGCGACACCGAGATTAAACTGTGCCGTCGCATCGCTCGGGTAGAGCTTGCCAGCGTATTCGAGGAGCTCAGAGGCGCGATTCGAATTCCCAAGCTTGTCTTCTGTCTGCGCCATCAGAATCAGCGCGCGAAGAAACCTTGGATAAACGCGAACGGCAGCCTGATACTTTTCCAAAGCTCCTCGCAGGTCGCCCTTCATCCTCAAAACACCAGCTTCGCCCTCGAGCTCAACGGCTCGGTAGCGAAAATCGACTGGCATACGGCCGAGAATCATGAATTTTCCCGCGGCTGAGAAAACCGGAGAAACTTCACCGTATCTCAACCTCTTGGCGCATGCAGCCAAAACGGGCTCAAGGTCCGCCAACTGCCTTTCCCCGATGTAGCCGCCAATCTGCGCTGAAGGGTCGACTGAGTATTTGGAAGCCAGTTCAAAGAACGAAGCACCCGATTGAAGCTGCCGAAGGATTTGATTCGCTGACGCTTCATCCCTCACCGAAATAACACGCAGAAATTCGCTGACCGGATTGACCTGAGTGTGCAACGACGAAGGCCACCCATGTGGGGGCGCGGTCAGTTCGGGGTGGACACGAATCCAGTGGTCGGCCATTGGAAACCCATTCACGAATTGATTGGGCATGTGACATCCCACGCAGCCGTCACTCTGGTTCACGGGACAGATTTCGGCGTGATTTGGCGAGGCTAGACTGTGGCAGATGCGACACGTCTTGGTGTAAACCATTTCGCTCGCTTTAGCATCGTGATGGGGGTCGTGGCAAGTTACACAGGTCAGGCCTTTTCGACTTTGCTTAAAGCATTCGGTATTTCGGAGTGCTACCACCTGATTTGAGATCAGGAGTTCGTCAGGCACTGGCGCCGCCTGCTTCCGAAAACCGGTATGGCACTGCCCACAAAGGTCCAGACTTTCGTCCGGCCTCAACTTAGCCGGGTTAACTATGGCCAGCTTGGGATCACCAGCCTGAATAGCGTTTACGTGGGCTCGGCCTGGCCCATGACAGGTCTCACAGCGGATGCCGCCGTCCCGGGCTCCGTCCCATGGAATGCCATGGCAGGTAAGGCATTTCTGTTCAAATTGCGGGCCAAGTACGCGCCCGAGGACGGCCTCGTACGAAACTCCTCGCAAGGGCGAAAATCCCGGCGCGATCACCAGGCCTTGTTGGTGTGCGCCGTGTATCAATCGAATTTCCACAAGAGGCGTGCGCTCCAGCGTTTCGCCGTCGATATCGGTGATTCGCGCGAGAAAACTCAGCCCCTGTCTTGGGCCACCAACCACTGCTTCCACAGGCGCCGCGCGCGAGAAACGTCCGGGGAGTTCCATTTTCCAGCGGAAGTGATTACCGGCGCGGCTAAGATCGTAACGGATCGATCCCTCTGTCTTTTCCTCGTCGAATTTGAGCGATAAACCCGCCGGGGAGACCCCTCGCCACGTGCGCGCCATGCTTGTGTGGGATTGAGTAGCCGCAATCTCCTTGTGGCATGCCGCACATGTTGCCGTGCCAAGATAGTCGTCATTCCCGGCATGCTGTTGCGGTGAGGCGAGTAGCGGAGCGAATGCGAAAAGCGAGGTAAGGCAGAATTTCCATATGCGTCTCATTGAATGCAACAGAGCGCCCGTGCCACTTGTGCCGACCCGCTGCGCCTATGCCCAGCTTGCCGTGCGTGCACTTTGAGTCAAGGTTGCCAGGAGCGCTGTCCCGGCAGCAGCCAAGCAGATCGCCCGGAATCTCGATCCCCAATATTTCACGACGTCCCCACGTGCTGCCGGCTAGCCCACGCGCAGGAGCGTATAGGCCAAGTCAGCTCATTATACTGCCAAACGGACATTTCGTAACCATCACCTTTCCCATAG
>CAWIUZ010000318.1:0-6151 GCA_963838915.1 uncultured Acidobacteriota bacterium | reverse complement strand
TGCTCAAAGCGCTCGCGCGCCCGGCCGTAATCGCCGTTTCGGAGCGCGATGTTGCCCAGCAGGTCTTCCGCCCGGGGGTAAGAAGGCCAGATGTCGAGCGTAGCCTGGAATTCTCGCGTGGCTTCATCCAGTTTCCCCATTTCAAGAAGGCTTAGCCCCAGGTCGAAATGCGCTTTCACGTTCAGCGGGTCCTTCTCGAGTATCTGCTGGAACTCACGCGCCGCTTCGTCATGCCGCTGCAGGCGCTGATCGTTCACTCCTAAACTCATGCGCACGTCGAGGAGTTCCGGATGCCTCGCGAGCAGCCGGTTGAGAATAGCGTTCGAGTCCTCGATACGGCCGCTCGAGCCCAGGAGGAGGGCGCGTCCGTAGTCCTCAAACTCCCCAATGCGATCTTTGGGATCAGGCCCGCTGTCGGCAGAACCCGATTCCCCGGAACTCCCCGCGACGTATCCCAGGGAATTAAGGCGTGCCACCGTGTCAGGGTCGAGCGCCCTGTGCGCCATGGGATGTGGCCCGCGCAAGCGCGTGGAGAGCGCTGCCAGTTTATTCTTCGAGTCCAGCGCCAGCGACGCTTGCTGAGCGTAAAGATTCTGCGTCTCGCCAGGGTCAGCGGCCAGATCGTAGAGTTCAGGCCTCGGGCCCTGAATGTATTTATAGCGTCCTGTGCGCAACGCGCGCAGGGAACTACATCCAAAGTGGTTGTGCGCATAGAGGCTCTCGCTGTAAACGTCGCGCGCGGCTTTCGGCCTGTCGGAACGAAACACGCCAAGTAGACTGCGCCCCTGAAACTCCGGAGGCAGTGAAATGCCGGCGAACTGCAGGATGGTAGGCGCCACGTCCATCAGGGACGCAGGCTCGTCGACCTTAGCTGCGAAGGTCGCACTCCCCACCGGCCAATGCACAATCAGCGGCACCCAAAGCGTACTCTGATAGATAAAGTAGCCGTGCGTTTTTTCCCGGTGCTCTCCCAGGCCCTCACCGTGGTCGGAGGTGAGTACAATCAGGCTGCTGTCAAACAGATTTTGGCGGCGCAGCGAATCCAGGAAGAGGCCCACCCGCTCATCCACGTAGCGAAGTTCGGCATCGTAGCCCGTGCCGAAGCGCGCGCGGTAGCTTGCGGGAAGATTGTAGGGGGTGTGCAGATCATAAAGATGCAGGAAGAGAAAGAACGGGTGGGCGGAGTTGGCGTCCAGCCACTTCTCTGCAGCTGCGACCACATCTGCACCCAAACGTTTGATATCCCCAGGATCGGATCCCTCTTGCCGATGTAGATCAAAGGTGCTGTCGTAATCGTCGAAGCCCTGGTTCAGTCCGAACCGGCTGTCCATCACGAACCCGCCCACAACCGCTCCCGTGTGGTAGCCGTGCGATTTCAGCAGCGTGGCAAGCGTGACGGCCTGGGGCCGGAGGATTTCACCGTTAACCTCGATGCCATTGAAAAACGGATACGTAGCGGTGAACAGAGAAACATGGGAAGGGAAAGTCAGGGGAACCTGGGAATTAACCGCCGAGAATATAGTGCCTCCCTTGGCCAGCATATCCAGGTGAGGTGTCTCGACCCGGCGGTAGCCATAGCAACTCAAGTGATCGGCGCGCAGGGTGTCGATGGAGATTAGAATGATGGAGACCGGTTTTTCCCCGGCCACAGGGCTGCTGCTCCCCACCCAAACAAGGAGGAAGCTCAACAGAGCGGCCAACGAGATCGGAATCGACGACTTCATTTAATGCCGATTATTATATGTGCATTCCAGCCATGCTGTCATTCCAAGCGGAGAGGACTCTGGCAAGTCCAGCTATTCCAGCGGAAGCCGGAATCCGTTTCGCAGGCTGATGTACCCCCTTTGCGGGAGCCACAACGGTGGCACCTCTCCAGGGGCGGAACGGCGTGTGTGTCCTCTTTTCCCGCCCTCGAAGTTCGTAACGCAGAAGACCGCGAATTCAAAACGGGCGATCTCTCACCGGACCGAGGTGCTCTCTTCAAGACTCCAGAGGCTTTCTAGAACGAGAGCTTCAGCCCAAATTGGATATCCCGGCCATCGCTGGCGCCGGTGAGCTGCCCGATAGCAGGATTGCCAACTGCAGTGACCGGATACCCGAAGTGCGCTTGGTTCCCGATGTTGAACGCCTCGGCCCGGAACTCCAGCTTGTAGCGCTCGCCAAAAGCGAAGTCTTTCAAGAGAGCCAAGTCCACGTTGTTGAGGCCGGGCGCATCCAGGATATCTCGACCCGAATTCCCAAAACGTGGTGTCCCAGCTGCCAGAGCTGCTGACAATGCGTTGGTGTTAAAGCAACTCGCATCGAACCAGCTACTGATCGTTTTACTGCCCACGCCGCTGCAGGTCCGATCCGGCCGAGCGCTCGTAGAACCGGTGTTCGAATAGTCTGTACTGGATAAAACGGTAAAGGGGAAACCCGACTGGACCTGCCAGACGCTGGTGACCTCCCAGCCTCCCAGAATGCCATTCACCGCCCCAGTGCGATTCAACCAGCGCCTGCCATTTCCGAACGGTAACTGCCATATGGGGCTAAAAACAAAGCGCTGACGCGCGTCGAACATAGTGCGCGCCCAGTTCGCTCGCCAGTCGTAAATGTACTGTGGGAGCTCGGTGCCCCCGCCCTCGTTGCCTCCTCCGTCGTCCATACTCTTAGCCCACGTATACGAGATCAGGAAGGTGAAACCGTTGGCAAACTTCTTGGTCAACTTCGTCTGCAGGGCGTTGTAAAAGGAGTTATTGAGGGAGCCGAAGTAAGCCATGTAGTCGAAGTCCGGATATGGCCGGCGAGGCTGCAGGTCGCCAACGCCCGGCGCAGGCTGGTTGAAAAACAATTCGTACGAGTCAAGGTGATTTGCCTTGGTGCCAATATAGTCCGCTTCCAAGGCCCAGTTCGCGGCTAACTGTGACTCGAGGCCAAAACTCCACATCTGGACTCGCGGGAATTGGAAGTCCGGCGTCACCCAGAGGGCTCCGTACTGCTGGCTAAGTGGCGGAACCCCACCGGTCGCGAAAACATTCTCCGTCGTCGTCGGCAAACCAAGCGTCAAAGGCGGAGGAGAGCCGAAGGCGGTATTGTAAACGGGCTTCTCCGAAAACACAGGGTTGCCAGTCACGAACTGCATGACATTCAAATTGCCGAGGTCATAGAAGATTCCATATCCGGTGCGCACTATGGCTTTATCCGACGACAGCGGCCGCCAGGTAATACCGAGGCGCGGCGCGAAATCCCGCAAATTCGTCGTCATGATCGATCTCCGCCTACGCCCGGTAAACCCTAGATTTGCCCGCTCCTGCGAACTCGCGATCAGGCATTCCCCGGTGGCGGAAATCAGATAGGAATTGTTGGCGCACAGTGCGTCATTCTGGGCATCGGGCAGAGCTGTAACCAACAGTCCGTTTCCCGGTTGCGAATCCGGCGGTCCCACCGCAATGAATTGCACGATGTTGTTCAGCTTGTCCACCGGCGGCCGGCGAATCTCCCAACGCATACCGATATTCATGGCCAGGTTAGAACTGATCTTCACATCGTCCTGGCCGTAAAAGCTCCAGAACCTCCCACCCACCTGGTTGGCGTCGGTGTAGGTAAGCGTGCTGCCGGCGCTCGCCGGATAGCCAAGTTCGAGGTCTGCCAGGTCTGAAATTCCGCTCGCGGCCGGAACCTCCCCTGCCAAGCCGGAGAACTGGCCGTTGAACGAGAATTGGCCGTGAGGTGAATAG
The DNA here is from genome assembly GCA_963838915.1 of uncultured Acidobacteriota bacterium. Classification (GTDB taxonomy): domain Bacteria; phylum Acidobacteriota; class Terriglobia; order UBA7540; family UBA7540; genus CAVROP01. The sequence goes on along the minus strand of CAWIUZ010000318.1, from coordinate 2,435 downwards.
GGATTCTGCTGTCTCAGATCCTGCCAATCCTGCAAGTCAGCCCCGAACCTCACGGTGTGCCGTCCATGCATCCAAGTCAGATCGTCTTCCAGCTTCTCCACCATCTCGAAGTTGGAGATGGGAACATAGTTCTCGTCCCCGACGGAGGCGAAGTTAGCCATGCCAAAGTAGGGGAACCCTTCCTCAAGAGACTGGCTGGTATGCAGATTCTTAATCCCAAAACTCTCAATGAAGCCCGCAGGGCGGGGGCAGTTCACACAGTCCAACTCGGGGTTGTTCCGGGCATATCCAACGTGCATTTCGTTCAGAAGGTGAGGGCCAAAGGTGTGTATCCAGGCCGCCGTTACGTTCTGCCCTCGGTAGAAGATTTTCGCGCCAAATCCCGGGAGCGTGTCGTAGCCAGCGGAGGGATCTGTGATGCGCGATTGAGAGAACAAGTAGTGGGCGAACAACTGATCCTTGGCGCTGACCGAGTGGTCAATCCGAACACCAAATTGGTTGTCGTCGCGCCTCCGAGGTGTTTGGTTGACGTAATTGGGGTAGCCGGCACGGTTGGGCTCAGGGTAGCCACCCAATACCTTCTGACCGGCACCGTCGATGGTAGTGATGACATTGCCAGGAACCGGTGTTCCCACCAGAATCGTTGATCCGGCATTGGCGCCCGAGGGGCATGTGTACAGCGTTTCGGTGCTCGGCTCGAACAGTTGTCCAATGTCGAAGTTCATGCTGGCGGGCCCGCCCGCGCCGCAGAGATTCGCCGTCTGGCCCGTGAGAAAGCTGCTGAGGTCTCCGGATTTCTCCACGTCCGTGGGCACTTCATTGGTCAGTGATAAGCCTTTGATTTCGCGCAGCGCGTCATAGTAAACAAAGAAGAAGGTCTTGTCTTTGCGGATTGGGCCGCCCAGTGTGGCGCCAAACTGGTTGCGCCGGTATTCAGGTCGAGCGGTGCCTGGAATGTCCGCCCCCGTGATCGGATTGGTGGCGTCCGTCGCAAAGAAATTCCTCGCATCCAGATCGCTGTTGCGCAAAAACTCGTAGGCATCGCCATGGAACTGGTTGCTGCCTGCCTTGGTTACCAGATTCATGGTGGAGCCTGCCGTCTTACCAAACTCTGCATCGTAAATGTTGGTTTGAATCTTAAACTCCTGCACGGCGTCGGGCGGCGGCAATTGGGCAAAGCCCCCGGTACTCCAAGCCCGCGATTCCATGCCGTCCAGAAGGAGGGTGTTACTCGAGTCGCGTGCCCCTCCGGCCGTATAGGTCACATCGACGCCAAATGGTGAACCACCTGCCGGAACTACGGCGTATCCCTGGCCCCGGTCGTCCACGGTTCCCGGTACGAGCTCGGCCAACGAAGTGAGTCGCCGGAGGTTCAACGGAAGGTCAACCGCCTGCTGCTCGCCGATCACCGTCCCCACGCTGGCTGTTTTGGTTTCGACAAGCGGCGCCGCGCCAGTGACTTCGACCTTTGTCGTGACTCCCCCTACTTGCAGTGGGACGTCGACACGCGCTTTCTGGTCAACCAGAAGCGCAACGCCGGAAATCACTGTTGTTTTGAAGCCGTCCCTTTCAATGGTAATGTTATAGGTCGCGGGAGGAAGCGAGGGAAACGTGTAGTTCCCCGCCGCGTCCGTCACGGTTTTGCTTACGACTCCCGTTGCGACGTTCGTGGCGGTGATGTTCGCTCCTGGTATGGCGGCGCCTGACGGATCTGAAACGGTCCCGTAGAGGCTGGCGTTAATAACCTGGGCATGACCCAATGGCGCTAGCCCCACTGACCCGAGAACCAAAAACAAGGCCTGCAATAGCAAAACATGAATGATCCCTTGTCTGCTGTAACCTTTCGTCTCCAATAACGAATATCGAGAACACTGATCGGTCATGAAACACCTCCTTTGCTGCAGGTTGGGGTAGAGTACTCCGACATGCTAAGCGTAGCGAATGTCTGTGTCAAACCGTTTTCTAGCCGTTTTCTAGGTCCTTTTCTACGTATCGAACCTGTAAAGAAAATCCTCAAACCACAACAAGTCGCGGTGGCACATTCCAAACCAGGCGAGCGGATATCCACGAGTTAACCGCTGATCGTTAACGAACGTCCAAGAGTGGTTTAGCGCCGAGTCTGTGACGAGCAAGCGCTGCGGCACCCAGAACTCCGGCCTTATCGCCCAATCTTGAGAGAACCAAGCGATTGCGTAAACCATCAAATCTCTCCTCGCCCTCGAACCATTTTCGCAACGGATCAAGGTGTGGCCACATACCTCTTGAAACGCTTCCGCCCAAAACCAGTACATCAGGAAAGTAGAGATGGTGAAGGGTGTGCAGCGCGCCCCGCAAGGCGCCGATGGCCCGTGCCAGGCATTCTTCCGTCAAGCGGTCGGACGCGCCGAAGCGGCAGATCTGCCCGCTATCCGCCGGAATACTGAGCTTGGAAGGAA
>CAWIUZ010000317.1:0-24168 GCA_963838915.1 uncultured Acidobacteriota bacterium | reverse complement strand
GTGATTGTGGGCATTGCGCTCTCCACGCTGCATCAGTCGTCTTTGGGATCGCTGTTCCTCATCATGCCCTACCGGCTGCACCCCTTGTGGTACTCACCCATCCTGCCCGTGCTGTTCTTTGTCTCGGCAGTGGCACTGGGGCTGATGATGGTCATCTTCGAGAACCACTTCACCGCATACCTATATCGGCGAAAGCCCGAGACCGAACAACTGGGACCACTGGGCGCCGCCGCGCGCTGGGTTTTGATCCTCTACCTCGCCCTGCGCTTTGGTGACTTAGCGGCGCGCGGCCAGTTGCACTACCTGGTCAGCGGCACATGGCAGGCGAAAACCTTCTGGGGCGAGATTATCCTGATGGCGATGGTCCCGCTCGTGCTGCTCTCAGTGCCGCAGTTCCAGCGCCAGAGGAACTGGCAATGGGCCACGGCTGCCACGGTGGTCTCGGGCATCGTGCTCAACCGCATCGATGTGGGCGGACTGGTGGACCTGAGTCGGGGAAGCCCGCTTTACCTGCCGCGCTGGACTGAGATCGCCGTTAGCCTGGGGATTGTGGCTGCGGCCACCCTGGTCTTTCTGTTTATGATCGAGCATTTCAAAGTTTGGCAGGAGCGGCCCGCTGATTCCGAAGCTGACCCGCGAAAGCTGGCGGAGTTTCAGAAGGTGGATACCACTTGGCTCGGCAGTCCCAGGGTAGCCGCCCGCACCAAATACTCCCTGACCTTTGTCTTGGCAGCAGCAGTCAGCTTTTCGTTCCTGGGCAATCCCCGGGCCGCCAGCCTGGGTGTTGCACCTACACCGGTTCACAAAGCCCGGGGTGGAGAGATCCTCGATATCGACGCAAACCTCGATGGCTATGGCGTGGCCTTTTATCACCAGAGGGAGATCGAGCGGAACGGCGGCAAACAATCGTGTGTGATTTGCCACCACATGAATTTGCCCCACGATAAGGGCTCGGGCTGCTACGAGTGCCACCGCGATATGTACCTGCCCGCGGATGCCTTCCGGCACGACTGGCACGCCTCGCCAACCGGGGCGCGCCTGGCCTGCCTGGAATGCCATCCCCGAGGACAGGTGCGAAGTGCTGTCGGGGCCAAGTCTTGCGCGGACTGCCACAAAGATCTGATTCCGGCGGGAGCCACCATTAAGATCAAGAGCTACACCGCGCCCGCTTACGTGGATGCGATGCATAGGCTCTGCATCGGCTGTCACGCCAAGGTAGCCGAGAGGGAAAACAAGCCGGATGTGGCCCGCTGTGCGGAATGCCACAAAGGGAATCTGAACTTTTCCGAAGCGGAGAACGTTCTCGACCACCGGCGTGCATTGATGGGGCGGGGTATGGTGCTTCCGCCCGTGGTTTCACAGCCATGAATGGCATACTCGACAAAGAACTTGAGAACTATCTGGGGCGAAGTCTGTTCGAGCTTGTGCCCTTTAACGTGTCGGTGATCGACCGGGAATTCCGAGTCCTCGCCGCCAACACTAACTTCGAGGAGTATTTTGGTGAATGGCGCGGCCGGTGCTGCTATGACGCCTGCAAAGGCGCTACGGGGCCGTGTCTTAACTGCCAGGCACTTGCCACCTTCGATGACGGGCGGGTGCGCGTTTCCGATGAGTCCGGCGTGGACCGGCACGGACGCACCTGCCACTATGTGGTCCACTTGGCGCCCGTAAAAGATGCGGACGGCCGGGTGCAGTACGTCATCGAGATGACCACTGACCTCACCGAAACGCGCCGCTGGCGGAGGGAATACGACCTGTTCTTCGAGCGCGTGCCGTGCTACGGTTCGGTCATCGATCGCAGCTTTCGCATCGTCAGGGGTAACGAAAAGTTCCGCCAAGCTTTTGGGGAGGCCGAAGGCGAGTTTTGCTATGAGGCTTACAAGCGCCGAAAGAAGCCGTGTTCTCATTGCCCTGCCGCCCTCACGTTTAGTGACGGGGCAGAGCACGTGTCCGACCAGGTCGGTGTCCATCAGGATGGAACGCCTGCCTACTACGTCGTCACGACTTCAGCGCTTTCTCGAAGCGGACGGAGCGTCGCGCACGTGATCGAGATGGCCTCTGACATCACCAAAGTCCACGAACTGGAAACAGAGTTGAAGAGGGCGCAGGATTTCTATGAGAGCCTGGTCCGTAATGCCGCGTCCGGCATCCTGGCTCTGGACGCGGCCGGCGAAATTCGCATCATGAACCCTGCCTCCCGCGCTCTGCTCAACTGGGAGCCGAGGCGGCCGCCAACAGCGGAGCGGCTTCGGACGATGCTCCCGCCGGATTTCTTCGGGGAGACAAAAGGCAACGAGATACTCATGAACCTCCCCGAAGTCTCGCTGCATGCGGTTGGCGGAGGGGACGTTCCGGTTCGATTCTCGGCCGTTGAACTGAGGAGTCACGGCGCGAGCCTGGGCCGGGCAGCGCTGATGGAAGACCTCCGCGAGGTGAAGAGGCTCGAGCACGAGAGGCTGGAAGCGGAGCGGTTGGTAGCGGTCGGGCAGACAGTTGCGGGACTGGCGCACACCATCAAGAACCTGCTCATGGGCCTCGAGGGCGGAATGTACATGGTAGACACCGGGATCCGGCGAAGCGATGCGGAGCGCATCGTGAATGGCTGGGAAATCCTGCAGCGCAACTTCGAGAAGACCACGGCCCTGGTGAAAGACTTCCTGAGCTTTGCCAAAGGCCGCTTGCCGGAACTGTCGCCCACCGAACCGAATACCTTGGTCCGGAACATCGTCGAACTGTACCACGATGCAGCGGCGAAACAAGGTGTCGAACTCGTGCTGGAAGCGCCTTCCGAAGTCAAGGAGGCCATGTTGGATCCTCGCGGTATCGAAACATGCCTCACCAACCTGGTTTCGAATGGAATCGACGCCGTAACGACGCTGGGCCACGGGGGAGGCAAGGTGGTGGTGCGCACTCGCGAGGAAGGCGACGACCTGGTTTTTGAGGTCGCCGACAATGGTTGCGGGATCGACCAGGAGGTCCAAAGCAAAGTCTTCACCACCTTCTTTACCACGAAGGGAGGGAAGGGGACTGGACTTGGCCTTCTCACCACGCGCAAAATTGTGCAGGAACACGGCGGGAAGATGGAGATTGAGTCCCTTCCCGGACAGGGATCCACATTTCGCATTCGCCTGCCGCGTAGCCGCCTCAAAGCGCTGGCCGCCTCCGCGGAGAGCCGGGCGGCGGATGAGAGGAAGCCATGAGTGTCGAACGGCCGCGCCGCGTGTTGGTTGTGGATGACGAGGCAGACGTGCGTGATTACTTAAAGAGCGCACTCACGGATGCGGGGTTCCTTGTGGAAACAGCCGTTGATGGCCTGGAAGCCTTGGAGATGGTTCAACGCCATGCGCCGGACCTGATCTCACTTGATCTTGTGATGCCCCGGCACTCCGGTGCGAAGTTTTATCGTGCCCTACAAAAGGACAAGCTATTTTGCAGGATTCCTGTCCTGGTTGTCACCGGTCACGCGCGCGACGAACTCGGCAGGGCGGACTTCGAAACGATGACCATGTCCGGCCCCGGCGTCTACTTGGAGAAGCCGGTTCACCCTGACAGTTATGTTGCCGCCGTGCGCAGACTCCTGGGCATGGAAGGCAAGGAATCGCCGAAACCGACCTCGGAGGATCTGCGGCGTGAGCTGTCGCGTGCGCTGTCTGGCGCGGGTAGCGATGCACTCCAGCGAGCGCTCGATGCCCTGAGAAAAAAAGAGAGGTAACAGCGTGAACGCACAAAAGAAAATTCTTGTCGTCGAAGACGAACCGGATCAGATCGCTTACCTTGAGACGTTGTTCAAGGATGAGGGTTACGCGGTCCTCACCGCCGCCAATGGGCGTGACGGTTTCGAAAAATCCAAGTCGGGCCATCCTGACCTGATCACGCTCGACATCTCCATGCCGGAAGAATCCGGAGTTCGCATGTTCCGCGATCTCCAGGCTGACTCGGCCACCTCCGATATCCCGGTCATCATCATCACCGGCGTCTCGCATGATTTTAAGCGTTTCATTGAGACGCGCAAGCAGGTGCATCCGCCCGAGGGATATTTTGATAAGCCGCTCGACCGCGAAAAGCTTCTGACCAGGATCAACGAGCTTCTGGTTAGTCACCGGCCTGGGATCCACGCACCGCGCTGAGAATTGCCCGGCGCCGGGTGATTACTCGTGGCAGATCCGGAAGTCTTTGCGAAGACAAGGTTCGGCCGATTGGGATCGGACGGTAGCAGGAAAAAATGATCCCGGCTCCTGGGGTAGAGAGCTCGCTTTTAATCTGCGATTTCCCAACCGCGGACGCGCAGGTATTCCAAGACCCTTTCGGCGCTTTGTTCGGGAGTCTCCTGATCCGTGTGCAGCACAAGTTCCGGCCGAACCGGTTCCTCGTAAGGGTCCGAGACACCAGTGAAGTTCTTCAGTTCCCCCGCCAAGGCCCGTTTGTACATGCCCTTGCAGTCCCTCTGCACGCAGACCTCCAGTGGGCAATGCACATGGATTTCCACAAAGCATCCAATTAAGTGGCGGAGTTCGTCGCGAATGGCACGGTAAGGTGAGATCGCGGCGCCGATGGCAACAACGCCGTTGCGAGACAAGAGGTGACACACATATCCAATGCGACGGATGTTCTCGTCCCGATCTTCTTTGCTGAAGCCTAATCCCTTGGTCAACTTTTGCCGCACCACGTCGCCATCCAGTAACTCGACCTTAAGCCGGGAGCGCTGCAACCGCTCGAACACGAGTTGTGAAATGGTGGACTTGCCGGAGCACGGCAAGCCGGTGAACCAGAGTGTAACACCGCCGACATCGCTCTTCAGGTTATTTGATATCATCCTCAGTAGTTATCTCCCATTGATTCGAGGAGGCATTTATCTCCTTCTGTCCACCCTGTGTTTGAGTGCACACGCGAGCGGAGTAGTCCACTAGCACCGTACACGGACTATCCCCCGCATGCCGGGCGGCGCTAAATGCATCTCCCTATTGTTTTTTAGCTGCTGGCGCTGTGGCTTCCTTGTGTGAGATCGCCGCGGAACTCCCCCGCTAACAAGCTCGCCAGTACCATGAGTCCATTTGGGAGCGAGCGCAGCAGCCCCATAATCTACATCTTTTTCCAGCCGTTGGCACCAAAATCCGGCTCGGGGCTGTGCGAGTAAGCAGGATGAGACCTGTTTCTGTGGGGCATTGCAGCTTCGGCCTGAATTACAGATTGGCCCGTGTTGTCTCAGGGCGCGGCTCCGCGGCCTCGCGCATAATGGCGACGAGTGTGCGTTCGACTTCCTCCAAAGCAAATAGCTCCAATCTTCAGAAATGTAAGGATGACCGTCCGCATCGGGGGGCGGCTCGCGGCTGAGGCGGCCCCAGGACCAAGGCCATCGGTGGGAAATTCATATGCCATCTGGACTCCACCGTCTGTCCACGAACCGCATGTGAAGCAACCTGAGTTTGCCGGGCCCATTCATACTTGCCCCGCAATCCTGTGCGTGAAACTTCGGCGATTTCCGTAACTCAGGGATGAGCTACAGGGCCGGCAGATTGTTCGGGATCGTCGGCCCCGAACGAGTAATTGCCTGCAAGAAACTGCTCGGTGTACCACTTCATGGCGTCATGACTGCTCATGTACATATCAAGCTGCGAACTGCACGCCATCAGCCGGCCGAGGATATCGAGATTCAATTCCGTCTCGTCGGCAGAAGCCCTCTTGCACCAGGCATTGACCAGGTCGCCGCGACGATCGACGACGAAGCCGTAGTGCGAGAGGCAGGCTTCGAGGAAACAGGCCCGCAAGCTTCTCCGTTGCCGTGTGGAACCTCCTCCCGTGAAGCGAAAGGAAATGTAATTGTTCGAGGGGTTATCGGAAAGGCAAGCGTCCACCAAGGAAAAGTGATAGGCGAGGCGCGAGTTCAAGTTCATGTAATCGTCGGCCACGAGCAGGTAGCTCCGGTCGCCGAGCGCACGGACAACACTGTCCTGCGAGGCCATCGAGCCGGTGATTATGGAAGCGAGATCGCCTAGGCTAGCTGGCATTTGCCGCCTCCAACTGACTGCCGGGTGGGTGATTCCTTTCCACAAGGCCTGAAAGGGCCTGGACGTGATCTGGGGGGCGGAACTTCGTCAGCCTCTGCAACACTTTGGTCCAGCCCCCCGCCCAGGTCCAACACAAACAGGTTGACTGGCACAGAGGCGAGGAGCTTCTTGGAACGATGCGGTTGGTGCTTTAAATCTCGGTCCTGGAGCGCGAACATGACCTCGACCGCCCGCTCGTGACAATACCGGAGCACGTCATGAGCGGATCTGCAACCGCGGGGCCGGAAATTATACGCGCCGGGGTCGCGCAGATGCAGGGTGAGCAATCTACTGCTGAGGGTGTCGTTGTTTTTCTCGCGGTAGCGTTCCGTCAGTGGAATCAGAACGGGCGGAGCCGGCCAGAGGTTCCCTTTGTAGACCACCGACTGCGAGGCGTCCAGACTGATTACCTCCCCGGTTTTGATCAGATCAAAGGCGGCCCCCATCTGCAAGACCGACGGCACCTTGAATTCCCTCAACAGCGTGGCGGCGTGGCCGGCAAGGTTGCCGCGCTCGGCAACCAAGCCCGCGATACGCGGAAAAACCTCGACAATCTCCGGCGAGGCGCGCCGAATGACTGCGATGGCACCCTCGGGGGTCTTGAGTAGCGCCTGCGCGTCCTCCGCCAGGTAGGCTGGGCCAGAAACCTGGCCTGGACAGACTGTGGTCCCACCCGATAACAGGACCTCTCCTCCCGAGCGAGTCTTTAAACGAGCGCGCCCGGCGACGACCAGAGGTCGAGACTGAAGAATCCAGATGCCTCCGGACTGGTCAAGCACCCACTCGATATCCTGGGGAGCGCGGAAATATTCTTCAATGCGGCATCCGTATTCGGCTAGTATGCGCAGATGGTTGGGTTCAAGGCTGGGCGTGGCAGATTGGCCGGAAGCCAGCGGAGCGCGGCTCACGCCTCCACCCTCCTGAAGAACGAGTTCTTCCTCTTTTTGTGCTATCTGCGATTCAAGAATGGAGTGGGGCCACCGGCGGGACACGACGAATAAGTCGGGCGTCACCCGCCCGCTGGCAATGTCTAAGCCCAAACCCCGGATGGATGTCACCCACAAAACATCACGCTTAGCATCCTTGGGGTCGCGTGTATAGAGAATACCTGCGGCCCGGGCGTCGAGGACAGGTAGGATAAGCACAGCCATGGGGCTCTCGACTTCCGTCAGCCCCGTCGAGAGCCGATAAGATAGCGCCCTTTCGCTGAACCGCCCAGCCACGACACGCTTATAAGCCTCGATCATCTGGCCAGCAGGGACATTGATCAGGCTGAGAAATTGACCGGCATATGACCTCGCCCCTCCCTCGCCCACAGCGCTGGAGCGGACCGCAAAGCCTTGCGCCTCAGTTCCCAGTTTTCGGGCCCGCTCACCAATCGCAACCTCCACTGCTCTCGGAACGGGGCAGGCCATCACCAGCTTTGTAAGGTCGGCGGAAATCGCCTGGAGTCCTTCCAGGTCACCGAGATCGGCCTGACGAAGCGATTCGCGGATGGCCCTCCATAAAGGAATGCCGCAGAATTGGCGATAGGCCTCCGTCGTCAGGACATAGCCGTTCGGAACCGGTAAACCTACCTTGTTTTTGATCTCACCTAGTGCCGCGGCTTTGCCCCCAACTTCTCCGACCGCCTCCGAACCGATCTCCGATATCCAGACCGCCAGTCGAGACGGAGACGCTTCCTGTCTCAGGCTGAGATAACTCTCGATCTCTCCATGCTGTTTATCCAGAGCTTGGGTCAACACCGGATAAGCGGTCCCGCTCATTTTTTCCAGCTCTTCGACAATCGTTCGCCCTTTTTCGAAAATCGAGGCGACACGTCCGGCCAGCACGTCGCGAAGCGGAGGAACATACAGTAGGTCCTCTTGTAATTCGCCCATCAATTCGAGGCTTTCATTGTTGAGGGAGAGGAGCCTGCGAAAACTGGCGTACTTCTGCCGTAGCATGACCTCGGCAGACGTAGCACCGTCCTTTGAATCCACTTTTCGCCACGACCTGAACATAAACGCTCTGCCGTTCGATTGGGCCAGTGAGACCGGGCCCACGCGCACCGTTGAGCCCATCAGTGAGCAGCTACTTTCCGTTCGAAGACATGAGAGGCGACGAAGTCGATGCCGAACCCTGCCGCCATCGCAATGATAACAGAGATGAACCCGTAAAAAGACGAGTGCTCTCGAGCCATGCTGGCGATCAAAGCGGGGAAGCCGACTTCCACAACCGCCAACTCCACGTCCGCATGGTTGACAACCTCGCCATCTCGGCATTCGAGAACGCTCACTTGGTATTTCCCCGACGTAGCCGATCTGGGCATTTGAAAGTCCAGGCTGTAAGGAAGACCCTCTGGAGACGCCGCACCTAAATGAACGCTGACGGAGTTGAGCCGATAATCCCCCTGCTTCGCTTTGAAGGCCAGAAAGTCGTACGCGAGGCGATCTCGATCCTCCGCCTTGGCATCAGTCTGCACTTGCTTCTTAAGAGAGGCCAGGTCGAGTTGGTACTGGTCTAAGACCGCGGAGTTGAGGCAGGCGTTAAGGGGCGCTGAGCTGAAAATCATCAGCAAGGAAGGGGCGCCAGAGATGGTGACCTTGCCTGTGTTCACCCAGATCGGTCCAACCCGGCCAAGCTTGTTGAAGACTCGGGCGGCAGACGGTCCGCGCACCACAACAATGATCTTGTTGCCTGCGCTCGCCATCCCGGCGATGCGCATTTTGGCGCCGCCGTAAAAGGTCCCCGTTTTCACCGTCGAGGGGGTTACTTCAACCTTGGCAGGTTCGACTGCCGCAAGGGTCTGGGCCAAGAGTGAAAGCAGCAGGAATGGGAGAGTGAGGAGCAAGGGATTCCGGCGGCTCATGCTCACAACCCCCTCGCAGGCGTGATCTTCAAGCTGGGTGTCATAAGCAGGCCCACCGCCATCTTAATCATGACCAATAACACAATGGAAGCCAGCAGGATCTTCAGTTGGTCACCTCGCAAGAGTCGGCCAAGCCGAGCGCCGATCTGCGCACCAATCGTGGAACCCGCGGCCAGGAGGAGCGCCAGCATCAAGTCAACAGTATGGTTAGTAGTTGCCTGCAAAAACGTCACGCCGGCGGAAGTGAATAGAATTTGAAAAAGGCTGGTTCCAACCGCCTTGTGCATGGGCATGCGCAGAAGATAAACCATCATGGGAAGCATGATGAACCCGCCGCCCACACCCATGATGGCAGCCAGGATTCCCACAATTCCACCCAGCGCCAATGGGACAATCAAGGAATGACGAACCTGGGAACTGGGGAAGTCAACCTGGAAGGGCAGACGACTGAGCAGGCCTTCGCCGGATGAAGCCTGGTAGGATTTTGGAACCAACGTTCCACGTCGCAGATTCGAGAGGCTCTCAAAGAACATATAGCTTCCGATCCCCCCCAACATCAGGACGTATGTGACAGTGATCGCGAAGTCGGCAGTGCCAAGCGCCCGCAAGACCCTAATGATCTGAACGCCGATCCAACCCCCAGCCAAGCCTCCCACCAACATCGTGATTCCCAGCTTGACATCCACGTTTCCCAGTCGAAAGTGCGCCGCCGCCCCCGAGGACGCTCCCGCGACGATTTGGCAGGAATCCGACGCGGCGGCCACCGTGGGTGGGATACCGATCATCATTAAGATGGGCGTGAGCAAGAACCCTCCACTGACTCCAAACATGCCGGAAAGGAAACCGATCATGGCACCCACTCCCACCAAAAGCGGAAGTGCGATGCTCATTCTGGCTATCGGGAGAAGTATCCACATGATGGCCTCAGAATTTCTTCTGGCCAACGGAAGGCGGCAGACTCAACGGAGGGAGGGCACTCCCCGAACCGCATAGGCGAACTACAAGCGAGTGCCCAGGGTTAACTCGTCCAGGGACAGTACCGTCACGCCCGGAACTGCCATTGCCACCCGTCTGACCTCATCTAATTCACCGGTCTGCGTTACTTTGCCGCGAATAGAAACATGGCCGTCGCTCGCCCTCGCCTCCACCTCGAGATGCGCAGTACTGGGATTCATTGCCAGAACGGCGCGCACGCGGCTGGCGATTGCAAAGTCTTGCAACTCCGCCAGGCATGCGGGTGAGAGCTCGAAACACTTCCGAGCTCGCGTGAGGGCGCTAATGACCTCACATGCCTCGTCGATGTCCATGTGCTCCAGGTTGACAACCAAGTCATAAAGAGCGGGATCTTCCCAGTTGACGCCATAGAGAAACTGCGTCCATTTTCTCCTGCCCTCGTCCATTTTCTGGATATATTCGCGCGCGTCGTCGCCGGTGAGCTTCAGTCTCTCCTCAATCATGACGAGGCGCATTTCGATCGGAGCGATGATCCTGATCCTGAAGACGAGCGGCGCGCCTTTCAGCATCAGATGCCCGGCATTCCCATGGTAGACGACGTTCCCATTCTTCACCTCTTCGGCAAGTGCAGCCTGAAACAACGTCAGATATTGGTACCGCTTGTGGCTAAAGCGTTCCAGAAATCCCGGGGGCTTGAGCAAGGCGGCGAGAAGTTCATCGTGAGAAGCACCCTCAGCTGCGGCGCGCTCGACAATGGTTTCTCTTCCGACGCAACGATACCCCAACTTTACGGCCAGGCACGCCGCGAGGGTCTTGCCCCCGCTGAAGGAGCCACGCGAGATCGTGATCACGGACATACACCCTCCGTTCGGCCAGCAAAAATAACCTGATCGTCAGCACAATGTCAAACTCTTATTCTGTGCAGCAGGCTTCCAGGCCGTCCAGTAAGGTCACGGCGATGTTTGTCATGATATGATTGGGGTGCCATCGCCGGGACGCTGCGGAAGTGGGGTTGTGTCGATGCAAATGGGGAAAGTCTATCTAGTCGGCGCCGGACCAGGTCATCCTGAATTGCTGACGCTGAAAGCCGCCGAACTCCTCAAAGCGGCCGACGTCATCGTGTACGATCGCCTCATTCAGGAAGAAGTCCTCGCGCTTGCCAAGGTTTGCGCAGAGCGAATCTATATGGGCAAGCCGGTGGGGAAACACGAGTCGCGTCAGGCGGAAATTCACGACATGTTGGTTCGCAAAGCTCGCGAAGGGAAAATGGTGGTTCGGCTCAAGGGTGGAGATCCCTTCCTTTTTGGCCGAGGGGGAGAAGAAGCGGAGTTCCTCGCTGAACAAGGTGTTCCATTCGAGGTGATCCCGGGAGTCTCCTCGGCGCTGGCGGCGCCTTTATGCGCCGGCATCCCGGTGACGCACCGCGATGCCGCTTCCTCCGTGGCGATTGTGACGGGCCATGAAGCCACTAAAGACACTAGCCGTTTGGACTGGGATGCCTTGAGCCAACTGGATACGCTCGTCTTCTTGATGGGCGTGCATAACGTCGGACGAATCGCCCAGGAACTCGTGGCGCACGGGCGCGACCCCGGTACCCCCGCCGCCATGATTCAGACGGCTTTCTGTGCTGGGGAGAGGGTGGTGGTGGCGACTCTGGCCGACATTGCGGATGTGGTCGAACGGGCGGAGATCGGTCCTCCCGCCACCCTGGTGGTGGGAGAGGTGGTCCGGCTTCGGGAAAAACTGAAAGACTCGCAACGCGACCTCCTTCCCTCGGAGACAGGTCGATGGTTCGGTCTCGCGCCCATGCCCGATCAACTCTTGCGGATGGCCGCGGCTGGGCTGGGCAGTCAGGTCTTGGGATTTGCCCTCGCGCTTTCGTTGTTTGACGTGATGGAAGACTGGCAATCGGCGACAGCCATTGCGCAGCGATATGATCTGCACCTTGGTGCTGCGACGGAGATCCTCGATTGCCTCGTGGCGCTGGATTTGCTCGAACGCGCCTCGGGGAATTACCGAAACCTCGAGTTGGCGTCGGTTTACCTGAGAAGCGATACACCTAAGAGTCTGAGGCCGGTGCTTCTTCACCAACTCGCCCAGTTCAGCCGCTGGGAAGCGGTGGCGGCCTATGCGCGCAGCGGCCACAGGAGCCAAGTGTCGTCCGGCAAGGAAGCTTCAGACTTCGATTGCTGCGAATGCCTGGCGGTCTTCTCCGCTCCCGCGGTCGCGCAGAGACTCGATTTGGCCGACAAGAGCCCAGCACTCTTCCTAGGTTGGGGAGGTGAGGCTTACCACGAGGCTCTGACCCGACGCTGGCCTGGCCTTGCCTTGGAAGTCAGGAATCCCTTGCTGGGTTCCAACCCATCACCTGGGTTGCAGGCCGATGGGTATGGAGCCGTGATTCTGTCAGGACTGGTGGCGCGCTCGGCGGAGGAGGAAGAACTGATTTTACAAACTTCCGCCACCGCCTTACGAGACGACGGTGTATTGGTCCTCCACGACGCCTTCTTGCCCGCCGGATTGCTGCCCCCTGAGGTAGTGCTCGGGGCACTGGGCCGGCATCTTACCTGCCGGCCCGGCGATAATTGGTCCGTTGAACGGTTGGGCACGGCGTTGGAAAGCCTGGGACTTCACCAAATGCGCGCAGAGTGTCTCCCGAGCGGCACGATGATTGTGACAGCACGAAAAAGCGCCAAATCTAGCGATGGTCGCTGACGGCAACTCTTCAGATGCGTCCACACCACAATTCTGCTTGGGAAAGTGCCGAAATACGGCAGGAGCGCAGCACTCCTTGGACAAAGGGCACGCTTCCCGGGAGAAGGCCTTGGAAGCAAGACGTTCGTTGTTCACAGTCCGGCACGCTAATGAGTGCCGCACTTCTAACCAGCGGCATAGACGTTCACTAACTGCAGACGCGTCGCGTTTAGTCGGCCTGCAATCACTTCCGTCAGTGCGCGGTAGAGTTCGAATCCCAGTTCGGGATCCTTACGGCACTCTTCAATCAGGGTCACACCCTTGATCCCGAACGCTTCAGTGTCTACCCTGGCGCGTACTGCAGCGGTGGCCAGTCGCGGCTGCACCAGAGCCGACCAACAGATCATGTCACCCGCGCTCCCGGTCCGGATCGTACACCGTCCTTGGTGTGGCACGTAGATCTCCACCGCCACTTGGCCGCTCTTGACAATGTACAGACGTTCGGCGGGCTGATCGACGCCGATGATATCCTGTCCAGCCTTGAATCGAAAAGGCTCGGCAAGCGAAATAAGCTTCTCTCGCACCCGCGGCGAAAACTTGTCCAGGAATTCTCCACTCCAATGTGACTGTTCAGGCATATCGGTTGCTCCTCGGTGGCGTTAATATTCGCGTAGCAATCATTAGGCCAAGTTCGCAGGTGCCGAGTGCTGGTGAGAGATAAACGCAAGAAAAGGCTTAGGCGATCAACGAGCACAGCGGAGGTAAGCGAGAGGGCGCGGTCAGTCAATATGTCGTTGCCTCGGTGCGCGTTGCGACAAATGACCCAGTTAGCGATTGCACGCATGGGGTAATCCCGAATTCGTAAGTTGAACTGCGATTTGAAGGGCTAACTGCCGTCATCGAGCCGTTCGTTTACCCTGTCGCTGGCGGTTGAAATTCCAACTTGCGCGAAGTTGGAATTTCATAGTGCAAGAGTTTGTCGAACAAAGGGTTGCGCGTTTCGAGACCTCCCCAGGCGGAGGACAGATGCAGCACCGTGCGATGCCCGGCGCGGCCCAGGATCGCCCCGCACAGGAAGACCTGGACCCGCAAGCTCGCCGGCTGGCGATAGCCCGTCATACCGGTGGCGCGCTGGAATTCCGCCAGCAGGTTGAACAGCATCAAAATGCTCAAGAAGGCCGCCTCGGTCGCATAGAACTGTTGGAGACAGAAGTCATCCGCCGCCAAGTCCGATTTCAACTCCTCGATGCGTTGCTCGATGCAGGCCCGCTGGTTGTAGTCGCGCCAGATCTCCTCCGGCAGATCGGCTCGATTGGTCACGAAAACCCGGAAGGTGTAGCCGGGCACTTCGAACAGCTTCTTCCCCAGCGAGCCCTTCGCCTCTTGCAATTGCTCGCGCACCACGACGAAGCGCCGCTCACACTTCCAGCCCCAAAGCTTCAGGCGAAACTCTCCCACCGTGTAGATCGCATCTAGCGCTCGCCACTCCTGCACGCGCGCCGCCTCCTGCTTCAGCCAGCGCGTCAGCCGCGCCACGACGATATAGGACAGCCGTTGGCCTTCCAGGTATTCCAGCAGCTCTTGATCGAAGAATCCGGCGTCGGCTCGCACCCCGCGAATCCATGCCAGGTTGGGCAGCTTGGCCAGCGCCTCTTGCAGGAACTCCACCGCCCCCCGCCCCGCCGTCGTGTTCCCGCTCCGCAGCCAGCCGTGCAGGATGAAATAGGCTTCGCCCAACACCGCGAGCAGCGGATGGTGCGACGCTCGCCCGTGCTTGCGAGGGTTGTAGCCCTTCTTCGCGCCTTCCTGCTGCCCGTAGCGCTCGAACACGGTCGAGTCCAAGTCCAGGCTGTAACCCTCGGCGCGCTCCGGCAACCTCGCCACCTGCCAGGCCCACAGCGGCTCGTACATCCGCACCACCATCCCTTGCGTGAAGCGCTTGAACAAATTCCGAATCGTGCCGTCGGTCGGAAACCGCTCGATCCCCAGCAGGGCGTGCAAGGCGCGGTCGGCCCGCAGCATCGAGCTGTGCGCAAATCGCCGCGCTCCCGCCACCACCGCGATCAGAAACGCCGTGAACGTCTCGCCCGCCGGAATCGCGTTGGGCGAACTCAAACAAAACGGCAAATCTCGACGCACCCGCTCTGCAAAACCGATCCGCTTCAAAAACTCGATGAACGCGCTCAGCCCCCCGAACGGGGTCACCGCTCGCGGCGTCTGGCGCAAAACCACTTTCTTTTCTCCCCAAAGCACGCTAACTTTTCTCTGCACTGTTCTGTGCCTCCGTAGATTTTGTCTAACCAACTTCAATCTAACGGATTAAGCACGGAACAGTGCACATCAATCTACGAATTCGGGGTAATTCCATGCTCTTCGGCAGTCAAATTGTCGGACTTCCAGAAATATTCTGATATTAAGAGTCGAAATAGGTAAAAAACTCTTGTATTAAAGATTAACAAGGTCAATACTCCACTTGGTTATGAGTTTGATGCTGGCCGAGTCTTTGAGGAACTGGTGGCCCTACGCCGCCACTTAATACTCTGGAGGCTTCACGCCGCGAAGTGGCGAGGCGCACTTGCTACCACGACTGGAGAGAATGCTATGAGTGAAATCGCTGTCGAAACTCTGGCGGAAGAGATGTATCAACTGATTGCCGAATGCGCAGGGAAAAAGAATCTGAAAGCAACCGACCTGACTAAAGCTATGATCGCCAAGCATGGCGACGGTGCATGCGACAAGGATGACTGCAAAAAGGCGATCCGAGTGCTCATCGATTCGGGCCGCTGCGTTTATAGCTATCTTGGCGGATCGTACATTCAGTTGCCTCCTAAGGAGGGTGCCGCATCATAGTCCCGTTAGGCTGCCTTGAAGTAATGTGAACCCTCCCAGCACATTGCCGCGCCTTGTCATCGCTGGTCTTTCCGGCGGGTCGGGTAAAACCATCGTCTCCATGGGTTTGCTCCTGGCAGCTCAAAGGCGGGGCTTGTCTGTCCGCGCATTCAAAAAAGGGCCAGACTATATTGATGCGGCCTGGTTGGCTTGGGCCTCGCGTGGTGCCGTCCACAACCTTGACACTTACTTGATGGGACACAAGGCTGTGGTTGCCTCATTCACTTCGCATGCCGTGCCGGGTGGCCTGAACCTTATTGAGGGAAACCGTGGACTTTACGACGGCGTTGATGCGGCCGGTACGCACAGTACTGCCGTGCTCTCCAAGGCGCTGGGAGCTCCTGTGGTCCTGGTGCTCGACGCCACCAAAGTCACGCGCACTGCGGCAGCCATGGTTCTCGGCTGTCAGCGACTCGATCCGGACGTGAACGTCGCGGGGGTGATTCTTAACCGAGTGAGCGGGCCACGTCACGAACGGGTCTTGCGCGAGGCGATCGAAATCAGTTGTGGAATTCCCGTCCTCGGCGCGATTCCCAGGATTCCGGAAGCCAGCCTTCTTCCTGAACGGCATCTGGGTCTTGTACTCCCCGATGAGCATCCAGGCACGGAGCCGCTACGCCGGACGCTCGAGGTGCTTCTTGAAGGGCGATTGGCGTTCGAACGACTCTGGGAGCTTTCCTGTCTGGGCCCCGACCTTTACCCTACCGTGAAGTCTGAACCGGATCTGAACGAAGGAAAAGGACTCAGGATCGGACACATTCGAGACTCCGCCTTCACCTTCTATTACCCCGAGAATCTGGAGATGCTGAAATCTGCGGGAGCAACACTGGTTCCCATTTCCGCGCTCTCGGCGGCCTCGTTGCCGGACGATCTCGACGCGCTCTACATCGGGGGCGGTTTCCCGGAAACGCATGGGAAGGCCCTTTCGGCGAATAAGCCATTCTTGGCAGCCCTATGGCGCGCCGTGGACGGGGGCTTGCCGGTTTACGCGGAATGCGGGGGGCTGATGCTCCTCTCCCGCGCCATTGTCTGGAAGACGTTGAAATTCCGCATGGCTGGGATCCTGCCCTTTGAAGTCGAAGTCTGCCCCAAGCCACAAGGCCACGGTTATACTGAGCTCGTCGTCGACACGCCCAATCCTTTTTTCCCGGAAGGTACAACGCTCAAGGGCCACGAGTTCCATTACTCAAGGATTCTGCCGGGGAGCGACCAGCCAAACACCGCCTGTGCGGTTCGTCGGGGTGTTGGTTGCTGTCACGACCGCGACGGCGTGATCGTAGGAAACTCATGGGCCAGCTACACCCACTTGCATGCGCTGGCGACGCCCGAGTGGACACAGGGACTGCTCAATGCGGCAAGGCGCTTCGCAAAGCAGAAGGCAGAAACTAGAAGGCAGAACGTACAGCGGACTCCTGCTTTCTAATTTCTGGTTTCTGATTTCTAATTTCTGATTCTGTGGAGGTTCTTCATGAGTAGTTTGATACTTCCCCATGGAAGTCGTGAACTCAAGCCCCTTCTATTGTCGGGGTCGTCGCTCGAGGAAGAGTGCAAAAGGGCGCAAAGCCTAAGGAAGGTGCCGATGACCAGCCGTGAGACCAGCGACCTGATCATGATGGGAATCGGTGCATTCACGCCCCTGGATGGATTTATGGGCAGAGACGACTGGCAAGGCTGTTGTGAAAACTTCACCATGCCCAGCCGGAAAGGCCTCTTCTGGCCTATACCCATTACGCTTTCGGCCGATCAAGACTCGGCGGGTTCCGTTACGCTCGGAGATGAGGTAGCGTTGTGGGACACGGAAACCGAATCTACCATGGGCACGATGAGGGTCACGGAAAAGTATGCCATCGACAAGGAGTTTGAGTGCAAACAAGTGTTCCGCACTACCGACCCGGCTCACCCCGGCGTGCAGAAAGTGATGGAGCAGGGCCCCGTGAATCTTGCGGGCCCCGTCAAAGTCCTCTCGGAATCCTATTACCCGGAGATGTTCAAGGGCATTTATCAGCGGCCTGCGGAAGCCCGCAAGGCCTTTGAGGAACGAGGATGGAACACAGTAGCCGCTCTGCAACTCCGCAACCCCATGCACAACTCACACGCGTACCTGGCATGGATCGCCATCGAGGTCTGCGACGGGGTCTACATTCACCAGCTTGTGGGCAAGCTCAAACCCGGCGACATCCCGGCCGAAGTGCGCGTGAAGGCCATCGACGCGCTGGTCAATAAGTATTTCCGCAAAGACCGGGTGATCCAGGGCGGCTACCCCATGGAAATGCGCTACGCCGGGCCGCGCGAAGCGCTGCTGCACGCGGTGTTCCGGCAGAATTACGGCTGCACTCACCTCATCGTGGGACGCGATCACGCCGGCGTGGGCGATTACTACGGCCCCTTCGATGCCCAGAAGATCTTTAACGAGATTCCGTCTGACGCCCTGCTGTTGCGGCCCTTGTGCATGGATTGGACTTTCTATTGTTACGAATGTGGCAGCATGGCATCCATGAAGACCTGCCCTCATGAGAGCAAGGCCGTCATCGATGCAGAAGGGAACTACAAGGGAGGCGCCCGTCTATTGCTTTCAGGAACGTTGCTGCGGAAGTTGATGAGTGAAGGCAAGCCTGTCCCATCGGAATTCTCCAGGCCCGAAGTTATCGCTATTTTGAAAGAGTACTACGACAGCCTGGAAGAGAAAGTGGAAGTGAAGCTCCACGGCTTCGCCACAGGGGCAGCCAAGCAATGAGCAGGGCCGCGCAGACCCGGTTTCCAGGGTCTGCGCTTGCTCTTCCTCAGCTTGCAGTGCGCTCTCAAGTCTGAAGTCTTTCCGCGAGCCGCAGACCCCACAGGCCTGCGGTCAGCGCATGCGGCCGGTTCGTGGGAGGCCACGGTTATGATGAGCCTGCTTTACGTTCTCATTTACGCATCGACATTGATCTTCCTCATCGCCAGCGCTGTCAGGGCGGTCCACTATGCGCGCTTGCCGCTTCATCTGCGCTGGGAGTTGTACCCTGTGCCCCATGAGGACCCGGAGCGGGCCAAGCACGGAGGATCTTACTTCGAGTCGACGGACTGGTGGAAGAAACCGGCGACGTTTAACTGGGTTGGTGAGTTGAGGTCGATGCTCCCGGAGATGCTCTTTCAAAAAGGTCTTTGGGAGTTCAACCGCAGGATGTGGCTGTCATCGTTCCCGTTCCATTTTGGACTGTACATGGTGATCGGCTCAACCACGTTCTTAACGGCAACGGCGCTGCTCGCACTGCTTTTGCCGCAGTCCGTCGATGGGGGAATCGGTTTGATCCTCCATTACGTGTATGCCGCGGGCTGGCTGGCGGGGGCAGTGCTGAGCGTCGGCGGGGCGCTGGCTTTGCTGGTCAGACGGCTGACGGATGAAGACCTGAGGACCTATACCGTCCCGGCGGATGTTCTTAATTTGCTGTTCTTCATTGTCACGCTCGGTTGCTTAACTCTGGGGTACCTGTTGCGGCCCAAGGGATCTCCGGGGGCGCTCTCACTGGCGCAGGGCTTACTCAGCTTCGACACGTCGTTGCGTGTTCCTCTGGTCCTTGCCTTGGGACTGGTTCTGGGCGCCGTGCTCACGGCCTACGTACCGATGACCCACATGTCGCACTTCATCGCGAAATACTTTACCTACCACGCCGTGCGCTGGGACGATCGCCCCAGCATTCCAGGAAGTGTACTCGAAAGGCGGGTCGCCGAGTACTTGACCTACCGGCCTCGCTGGGCGGCTCCTCATATCGGTGCAGACGGCTCGAAGACGTGGGCCGAGATCGCCCTTACCAACCCGGCGCGCCAAGCCGCGCCGACCTTCAGGTTGGCTGGTGTTGACACGAAGGGTATCACTACGGAGGGCAAAAAGTGAGCAAACAGAAACTTAGCCTCTCCGATGTGTCGAAGCCAGAGAAGAAGCCTCTGGTCCATCTCGAAAATGCAGATCTCATGCCCTTGCCCGCGCCCCTCGAGGAGCCCGCCAAGGACCATAACTGGACCCCGCTTTCTGCACAGGTACAGGAGAAGTACGAATGCTTCCTTGATGATACCTGCGCGGTCAGCGTACCCCAGCCGAAGAGCCGTGAAGAGGAGGAAGAGCTAGTCAAGAAATTTCTCTCCGGGCTCGAGAAGTTGTTCACCAAGGAAAACAACTGGACCTTCCTCCAGCCGCTGCTGTTGACCATGGAGCACTGCGCCAAATGCCAGACGTGCTCGGAAGCGTGCCACATTTTCGAGGCCAGTGGTCGGAACGAACTCTATCGCCCAACTTATCGTTCCGAGATCGTGCGACGCCTTTACTTCAAGTACGTGAAAGGCGGCGGACTGATTTCGGCTTGGCAGCACGGGGACATCAAATTGAACTGGCCGCTCGTGGCGAGACTCATCGAGCTTTCCTACCGCTGCAACCTGTGCCGCCGCTGCGCGCAAACTTGTCCCATAGGCGCAGACAACGGTCTGGTGGCTCATGAACTGCGCAAACTGTTCAGCCAGGAAATGGGGATTGCCGCCAAGGAAATTCACGACAATGGCTCAATGCTCCAACTCAACGTGGGCTCCTCCACGGGTATGAATAAGGAGGCGGTGAAAGACAACATCGAGTTCATCGACGAAGACACTAGCGAGAAGACTGGGATTGAAGTAAAGACGCCATGGGACGTCGAGGGCGCGGATGTTCTACTCATCCATAACGCCGGCGAAATCATGGCTTGGCCTGAGAACCCCGGGGCTTTCGCCCTTGTTCTGAACGCAGCCGGGATTTCCTGGACCCTGTCCTCGGAGTTGGCTGGATACGACTCGATCAACTACGGATTGTGGTACGACGACGCCCAATTTGCGCGCGTGGCCGCTGAAGCACGCCGAAGCGGCTCGAAAACTCAAGGTTAAGAAGATTGTCTCTGGGCGAGTGCGGTCACGCGCACAAAGCGCTTTCCGTAATCGCTGACCGCATTCTTACGGGCGACCTGAACATCCCGCGCGAAAGCTCGATGACACTCCTACGCGATATCGTCATGAGCGGGCAATTGAAACTGGATCCCAGCCGCAATGATTTCCCGGTGACGCTCCACGATCCCTGCAACCTGGTGCGACTGATGGGAGTGGTCGAGCCGCAACGCGAAGTCGTGCGCAGACTCTGCCCCAAGTTCCGCGAAATGGAACCCCACGGTGTGGATAACTACTGCTGCGGCGGAGGCAGCGGCTTCGCCATTATGAGCGGGAATAACTTTCAAGATTGGCGTTTTCACGTCTCGGGCCGCAAGAAGCTGGAACAAATCCTCAACGCCTTCCAGGACTGCCTGGACGCGTCCATTCCCAAGTACATCTGTGCCCCGTGCAGCAACTGCAAAGGTCAGTTCCGCGATATGCTGGCTTACTACGATCTCTGGAACAAAAACAAGATTCTATACGGTGGCTTGGTGGAGCTAATCGTCAACGCCATGTCGGATGTGAAGCCCGGTTTCATAGAATGGGAGTGGCGGTAAGTCGTGCGAGGAGTTTTTCGTGATAGTTCGTTTCCCTGGGAGTGCAAGGGTTGGTGGTTTCGGACATTTTCATCCTGCCTCGGACAGAACGTCCATCCTTCCGGAAAAATAATTCGGACACTAAGTCTTAACTCATTAAAAAAGTTCTTGCATTAATTATTAACCAAGCTAAGATTATTGCTGGTTAGAAAATGAATCGTGACTGGACAGGGAGTATATGGCCACGGCAGATTCGGGGATAGTGCAACCGGCGATCTCAGCGGAGTTAAGCAACGAGTTCTTGAGCAGTGCTCGCGTCTTCGCCTGGTCGGTTCGTGAGGTCATTGAGAGAACCGTCTTGCGCATGGTGGCGGGCAACAGCCTGACCTTCGCTCAACTCAAACTGCTCTATCTCGTCGCCCATACGGATACTTTGAATATCGGCGATGCTGCGGCCTTTATGGGAGTCAGCGCGGCCGCTGCCAGCAAGGCCGTGGACAAGCTGGTGCGGCGCAGGCTGTTGCGGCGCACCGAAACTCAAGCCGACCGCCGCATCAGTCATCTTTCACTGACCGAAACCAGCCGCAAGCTGATGGAAGCCTACAAGGCGGCCAGGGATCAAATGGCCAACGATATCTTTTCGCAGTTTTCCGCCGACGAGCTACGAAGAACTTCAGAAGTTCTGGACCGTCTGGCAGGCGCCATCGTCGCCAATAGCGATAAGCCGAACTCGATCTGCTTGCAGTGCGAGATCTACTACCGCGAGCCCTGCCGCTTTCGCGAGTTCGGCCAGCGCAATTGCTTTTACGAACGTCATCAGTCTGAGGAACAGGCTGTTACTCGAACGGACGTTCCGAATAAATGAAGGGGGAATAATGCCAAGCTACGTTAATCCTGAAAAGTGCGACGGGTGCAAAGCACTGGACAAGACCGCTTGCCAGTACATTTGCCCCAACGACTTGATGGTCTTAGACAAGGAAAAAATGAAGGCCTACAATCGCGACGTCAGCATGTGCTGGGAATGCTACAACTGCGTCAAGATCTGTCCCACACAAGCCGTCGAAATTCGCGGCTATGCCGACTTCGTCCCGCTAGGGGCGTCCGTGACGCCGCTGCGTTCCACCGATTCAATCATGTGGACGGTCAAGTTCCGTAACGGAACGCTGAAGCGCTTCAAGTTCCCGATCCGCACCACCGAGGAAGGCAAAGCGGTTCCGGACGGAGGCTTCGAGACCAAGGCCAGCCTCGACTCACCGGACTTGTTCACAGAGCCTGCATCATCCGGGCTGCCGGCGATTTTCACGCTGAAGGGGGGAGCCAATGCCTAATTTTGAAACTGTAACCGTAGAAACTGACCTTCTGATTCTGGGAGGCGGCATGGCCGCTTGTGGAGCGGCGGTGGAAGCGGCGTACTGGGCCAAGCAGCAAGGCTTGAAGGTGACGCTGGTTGACAAAGCCGCCGTGGACCGCTCCGGCGCGGTGGCCATGGGCCTTTCGGCTATCAATCAGTATGTGGGCCTCAAAGACGGCGTCAACACCGTGAAGGACTATGTGGACTACGTACGCAGCGATTTGATGGGCATCACGCGTGAAGACCTGGTGGCCAACATTGCGCGCCACGTGGATTCCACCGTACACCTGTTCGAGAAGTGGGGCCTCCCCATTTGGAAAGACGAGCAAGGCAACTTTGTGCACGAGGGCCGCTGGCAGCTCATGATCAACGGCGAATCCTACAAGGTGGTAGTGGCCGAGGCGGCGAAGAACGCTTTACTCGCGAGTGGTGTGGGCGAGATCTTCGAGCGCGTTTTCATCGTGGGGCCTATTATGGACGGCGAGCGCTGCGCAGGTGCAGTGGGCTTTTCAGTGCGCGAGAACAAATTCTATGTGTTCAAGGCCAAGGCCACGCTGGTAGCCATGGGCGGCGCGGTGCATGTGTTCAAGCCCAGGAGTTCCGGCGAGGGCATGGGCCGCGCCTGGTATCCACCCTGGAACTCAGGTTCGTCAGCCTACTTCACCATCCGCGCTGGTGCGGAGATGACCTGCCAGGAAGTGCGCTTCATTCCGGTCCGCTTCAAGGATGCGTATGGTCCGGTAGGCGCATGGTTCCTGCTGTTCAAATCGCGCGCCACGAATTCCGAGGGTGGGGATTACATGGTGGAGCGGCGGCCGGAGCTGGGAAACTGGGGGCCGTATGGCAGGGTCAAACCGGTTCCCGCCAACCTGCGGAACTACCTCGGCATGCTGGATGTGATGGACGGCAAGGGGCCCATCTACATGCGGACCGAGGAGGCCCTGGGGAAGATCGCAGACACCTACAAGGACGACCCGAAGGCCTACAAGAAGAAGATGAAGGAACTCGAGTCCGAGGCCTGGGAAGACTTCCTGGATATGACCATTTCGCAGGCCATCCTTTGGGCTTCGACTAACCTTCAACCGGAAGAGAAGGGTTCGGAGATCGCCGCTGCGGAGCCTTACTTCATCGGTTCGCACTCCGGCGCCTCGGGCGCCTGGGTGAGCGGTCCGGCAGACTTGCAGACGAAAGACACTGCGCCGGATTACTTCTGGGGCTACCCGAACATGTCGACGGTGAAGGGCCTTTTCTGCGCCGGAGACGCTTCCGGGGCTTCCAGCCACAAGTTCTCTTCCGGCTCTCACGCTGAAGGGCGCATCGCGGCAAAGTCGGCGATCAAGTTCATTGTTGAGAACAACTCACTTCCGGCAGTGGACGCGGCCAGCATCGAGAGTCTGAAGGCGGAAATCCTACGGCCCATGGAGAACTACGAGCAGCACAAGAATGCCACCACTGATCCCGAGATCAACCCAAACTACCTCAAGCCTCGGATGTTCATGTTTCGTCTGCAGAAGATCATGGACGAGTATGCGGGCGGTATCACCTCGCAATTCAAGACCAACGGGCCTTTGCTCACCAAGGCACTCGAATTGCTTGCTTTTTTGAGGGAGGATTCCCAGAAACTGGCTGCTGCCGATTTACACGAGCTGATGCGTTGCTGGGAGAACACTCACCGCATGTGGCAGGCGGAGGCGCATGTCCGCACGATGTTGTTCCGTGAGGAAACGCGCTGGCCCGGATACTACTTCCGCGCCGACAAGCCCAAGCTCGACGAAGAGAAGTGGCATGTCTTCGCCAACTGCCGGTTCGATCCCAAGGCGGACGCTTGGGAGATGCGGACGCGGCCGATGAAGCACGTTTTTCCACAGCCTCAAGAGCACGAAATGTTGGGTGGTTGAGGCGGCGCATTTCGGGTGGGAGATTTCG